>JAEEXH010000035.1 GCA_016291435.1 Oscillospiraceae bacterium | reverse complement strand
GAGCTCAAGCTGTGCCTTGAAGGCGCCGAGCAGCGCGGAGAACGGCTTGCCCCAGCGCTTCGGGTTATTCTGTGTGCGCTCGAAATACTCCTGGAAGGTCAGCCAGCACTGATGCCAGGAGCCGCCCGCTGCGATGACCTTCGCAACGGATTCGATGACGGCGAGCATTGCGCCGTGATACGGGGATTTCTCGGAGATTGTCGGGTGGAAGCCCCAGCCCATAACGGAGCAGGTTGTGGTCTCGCCGGTCAGCACCGGGATCTTAGCCGCCATTGCCTGTGCGGGCGTGAGCTGGTAGACGCCGCCGAACGGCATCAGCACGGTGCCTGCGCCGATGGTGGAGTCGAATTTCTCGATGAGACCCTTCTGCGAGCAGACATTCAGGCTGCTCATGAGCTCGCGCCAGCCGTCGGGGGTGTCCTCAAAGCGCGGATCGCGCTGCGGTGCCTCGCCGGGCTCTGCGGCAACAATATCGGTGTGCTTTTCCGCACCGTTGGAATTCAGGAATTCGCGGGAGAGATCGACGATCGTTCTGCCGTTCCATGTCATGCGCAGGCGCTCGGTATCGGTCGCCTTCGCAACGACGGTCGCCAGCAGATTTTCCTTTGCAGCCGCTGCCATGAATGCGTCCACATCCTCGGGCGCAACGACAACTGCCATACGCTCCTGCGACTCGGAGATCGCGAGCTCCGTGCCGTCCAGACCGTCATACTTTCTGGGCACTGCGTTGAGGTCAATATCGAGACCGTCTGTCAGCTCGCCGATCGCAACGGAAACGCCGCCCGCACCGAAGTCATTGCAGCGCTTGATGAGCTTTGTGACTGCCGGATCGCGGAAGAGACGCTGGAGCTTGCGCTCCTCGGGCGGATTGCCCTTCTGCACCTCTGCGCCGCAGGTTGTGAGCGATTCGAGCGTGTGCGACTTGGAAGAACCGGTCGCGCCGCCGCAGCCGTCTCTGCCGGTCTTGCCGCCGAGCAGGATGATGACATCACCCGGAACCGGGCGCTCTCTGCGGATATTCTCTGCCGGAGCCGCACCGACGACCGCACCGATCTCCATGCGCTTAGCCATATAGCCCGGGTGATAGATTTCGGTGACATGACCCGTCGCAAGACCGATCTGGTTGCCGTAGGAGGAGTAGCCGTTTGCTGCGCCGACGCAGATCTTTCTCTGCGGCAGCTTGCCGGGAATGGTATCCTCGACCGGCACCAGCGGATTCGCCGCGCCGGTGATGCGCATTGCCTGATAGACATAGCTTCTGCCGGAGAGCGGGTCACGGATCGCACCGCCGAGGCAGGTTGCAGCGCCGCCGAACGGCTCAATCTCGGTCGGATGGTTGTGGGTTTCGTTCTTGAACATGAGGATCCAGTCCTCGGTGCCGCGGTCGGTCTCGACCTTGATTTTCACGGAGCAGGCGTTGATCTCCTCGCTCTCGTCGAGTGCGGGGATCTTGCCGTCTGCTTTGAGCTTGCGCATTGCCATTGTCGCCATATCCATGAGCGTGACCGGCTTCTCGCCTCTGCCGAGCTCTCTGCGGATGCGGAGATAATCCTCGTAGGTTGCGCGGATCTCCGGGGATTCGATCGACACATTGTCCACAGTCGTGAGGAAGGTGGTGTGGCGGCAGTGATCGCTCCAGTAGGTGTCGATCATGCGGATCTCGGTGATGGTCGGGTCGCGGTGTTCGGTATCGCGGAAGTAGCTCTGGCAGAATGCAATATCGTCTGCATCCATCGCAAGACCGTATTCCTTGAGAAATGCGTCTCTGCCTGCTTCGTCGAGTTCGCAGAAGCCGTCGAGCGTGGCAACGGTCTCCGGCAGGGCATAGTTGGTATCGAGCGAATCGACGGTGTCGAGCGATGCCTCACGGCTCTCGACCGGGTTGATCAGATAGCTCTTGAGCTTCTCGAATTCTGCATCGGAGAGCGCGCCCGTGACGATGTAGACACGCGCATTGCGCACGCGGCAGCGGTCCTTTCCGTTCAGGATCTGGATGCACTGCTCACAGGAATCCGCACGCTGATCGAACTGTCCGGGGAGATATTCGACCGCGAACACGCGCTCCTGCGCGGTGATCATCGGGAGCTTTTCGTACACATAATCGACTGCCGGCTCCGAGAAGACCGTCGGGACGGCGCGGCTGAAATCCTCCTCCGTGATGTGATCCGCGTCATAGCGGTTCAGGATGCGGATGCCGAGCACATCGAGTCTCAGTGCCGTGCGCAGGTCGGCGAGGACAGACTGTGCCTCGACTGCGAACTGCGGCTTCTTTTCGGTGTAGATGCGATAAACTGCCATTGTTACAAACCTCCGATTTTTATGCCGGTGACAGGAGCTTCTGTCACTTGCTGTCTCTGTTATACATGTGCTGGCGCGAGCAGCTCCGAGACGATGTTGACCGCGTTTCGCACGCACTGATCGCAGGAGCAGAGAACCTGTCCGTTGTCAATGCCCTTGATCGTGCCGCAGACCGAGCTTCCGCACTGCTGCTCGAATTCCGTGAAGAGCTTTCGGGCACCCGTGCGCACAGGCTGCTGCCCGACGAGTCCGAGCACCATTTCCGCGCCGACCAGCGCGCCGCAGGTGCCGTCCATCGTTGCCATGCCGGAGCCGAATGCCGACCCGAGCTTCCGCAGCAGATCGAGCTCCAGTCCGGTTTCATCCTTAAAGGCGCAAAGCACTGCCTGACAGCAGTTCATGTGCTGCTTGTACTCTGAGGCAATATCTTCTTTTCTCATACAGTACCTCCTGAAATCGTGCGTCCTGTGAGAGCATCCGTCTCATACCCTTCTATTGTAACACAAATCAGCGAATTTTGCAAACCCTTTTCTGCGTTTTCCGCAAATATTTTCACGAGCGTGCCGTCGGCGGTGTGTCCCTGATAGAAAACCTGCGTATCCTTGTGCTTTTCGTTCTCGACCAGTACCTCAGCCGTCTTTCCGGCATATTTCGCGAGATGCGCACGCCGGATCTCATCGGCGAGCTGCGAGAGTGCCGCGGCGCGTTCGTTCTTCACACGCGGATCGACCTGATCGGGGAATGCGGCTGCCTTTGTGCCCTCACGCGGAGAATAGGGGAAGACATGCACCTTCGCAAAGCCCATTTCCCGCACAAATGCGAGCGTTTCGGCAAAGTCTGCGTCCGTCTCGCCCGGGAAGCCGACGATCACATCGGTCGTGAGGGCGGCATCGGGGAACAGCACATGGATGCGTTCTGCGAGTGCGCGGTACTGCGCGGTATCATAGCGGCGGTTCATGCGCTTCAGCACGGCATCGCTGCCGCTTTGCAGCGAGAGATGGAACTGCGGGCAGAATTTCCCGCAGCTTCGGAGCGCCAGCAGCGTTTCCTCCGTCATGCGCTCGGGCTCCAGCGAGCCGAGCCGCACGCGGCAGACGCCCTCCTCTGCGGCACAGACCGCGACTGCCTCTGCAAGCGTCTGCCCGGTGTCCATGCCGAAGAAGCCGAGGTTGATGCCTGTGAGCACAATCTCGCGGAAGCCCTGTGCGGCAAGCGATTTTGCCTCAATCGCGAGGCGCTCGGGCGGCATGGAGCGGCAGCGTCCGCGTGCATAGGGGATGATGCAGTAGGTGCAGAACTGGTTGCAGCCGTCCTGAATTTTCAGAAATGCGCGGGTGCGTTCGGTATCGGCGCAGGGGAGCGGGGAGAATGCCTCACCCGACTGATACGGCGCGATCTGTGTCTCCGTGATCGCGGTACGGGTGCCGTGCGCGGCGATAAATTGCAGCAGGGCATCCCGGTTTTTCGTGCCGGTGACAAAATCTGCATCGGCAAAGTCATCCTCCGGGAACGCCTGCGGCCAGCAGCCCGTCAGCACGATCAGCGCATTCGGATGCTTGCGGCGGAGGCTGCGCAGAAGCTGCTTTGCTTTGCGGACACTCTCTGCGGTGACAGCACAGCTGTTGACGAGCAGAAGCTCCGGCATACTGCCGTTTTCTGCAAGGGTATGCCCCTCTGCGCGGAGCATTTGGGATAATCCGGCGCTTTCGGTCTGATTGACCTTGCAGCCGAGGGTATAAACTTGATACTGCATAGATACTCCTGTGAATATTGCACAAAATCAAATGTTGAAAGTTGTGCATTGATTATAGCGTGATGGGATTGCAAAAAAGATATGCGCGATCACCCGCAAAATTCGGTCACACATACAAACCGTATCGGTTTTGCTTGACAAATCGAGGATTTCGTGCTATATTATCGTCAAGGGTGAATCATGACAGCCCTCCAAACGATTTGAGGCGCTTGCGATGCGCAGGTAAACGAAGCGTTCCCCTCTCAAATTGACGCTCCGCCGATATGCGGACTTCATCGCAAGTGCGCCCATGTTTTTTTGATTCGATCTGCCATTTTTGGAAAAGTGAGGTAACACATATGTCCGCAATGACAGTTTATCTTCCTGAGATCGCCGATGTTGCAGATTTCGTCAACATCATGACCAGCTTCCCCTTTGAGGCACAGCTCCATGTCGGCAGCTATGCTGTGGATGCAAAGTCGATCATGGGCATTTTTACGCTCGACCGCGAGCAGCCGGTTCTGCTGGAAGCGGAGACTGCGGATGCAGCACAGCTCGAGCGCCTGCACACTGCGCTGGCAAAGTATCTGACCCAGCCTGTGCACTGAATCTGACATTTTCTTCCCCGGGAGGCATATGCCGCTCCCGAAAATCCCCCTTTTTTCATGTTGCTCCCCGTTGCGGTTGCTGAGATGCAGCGGGGGCAAACACACTCTTGCGTATCGTTCTCTGCCAAATGCAGAGAATGATGCGTGCTTTTTTTTATCCCGGGATCCTGCTTGTATTATAGCACAGATTGACGAAAAAGGCAATGCTCAATGCGGTCTGAATTATTTTTTCAAAGGATGCTGTGCATTTATATCACTTTTTCCATTGCGCTTTTCTCCGCAATGTGTTATAATAAACAGCGTAGCAGTATCAGACCGTTTTCGGCAGCGCAGAACAACCGGCGCGCTGTCCGATCAAACTGAACATGGCGGAAATATGTTTCATAAAAAAGCAAAAGTTGTTTATCAGAACAAAAAGGCGCCGGATACACCGCCGCCCTCGTTCCTGCGGAAAGTCATCGGCGGAGTGCTGCGCTTTGAGACCCTGTTCTTCGCGGCGGCATTTCTCTGGTGGGAACTGGTATTCAAGCTCGCAACAATCCGTTCCGGCTTCTCATGGAATCTGTGCATCATCGCGCTGTTCTCTGCCGGGTATGCAGCGGTGCCCGTCCTGCTGACATCACTGTTTCGGGAAAAGCCCGCCCGCATTCTCCGGAGCATCCTGCTGTTTCTCGGCATGATCCCGTTCGGCGTGGAATTCTTCATCTTTCAGGAATACAATATCTTCTACGATATCAAGACGGTTATCAACGGCGCAGGCGGTGCGGCGACCGGCTTTATCGGAGAGATTATGCATCTGATCTTTTCGGTCAGCGGCATTCTGATGCTCGTGCTGCTGGCGGTCCCGCCGGTGCTGTATCTGATCCTGAAAAAGCGCTGCGGTTCCGCAGATGCAGACTGGTCTGCGCGGCTCGGAATCCTGCTGGCGGCGCTCATCTGCATCGGCGGCGGCATCGGGCTTTCCCGCAGCCTGAAAAGCTATGCGGCGGTCTACGCGCAGGAATACAGCTTTCCCTCCGCAGTCCGCAATTTCGGTCTGCTGACCGGCATCCGGCTTGACATCACACATGGGCAGCAGGATACGCTGTCCTTTGAGAATGTCGAATTTGAACCGGAGGAGGAATCTGAGGCAGAACCCGAGGTAAAACCGGTGACGCAGCCGGAGGAGGAACCTTCCGCAACCACTGCTCCGGCAGACAGCAATCCGGAAAATACCGTCACGACCGCGACAACCGTTACCTATCCGGTGCATACGCTCGATATTGACTTTGACCGGCTCGCACAGGAGGATTACGGACAGTACGCCGCGCTCTCGGAATATATCACGACGCTGAAGCCTGCATCCGGCAATCAGTATACCGGAATGTTCAAGGGCAAGAATCTCATCTTCCTCACGGCGGAGGCCTTCACAAAGGAGGTCATCAGTGAGGAGCTGACGCCGACGCTCTACCGCCTTTCAACAAAGGGCATTCAGTTCAGGGACTTCTACCAGCCCGCCTGCGCCGGAACGACCGGCGGCGAATTCCAGAATATCTTTGGGCTGCATCCGATGTTCGGCGGCGCTTCGTTCCCGTCCTTTGCCGGCGGCGGCAATACCGCACTGACGCTCGCCTCGCAGCTCAACCGGCAGCATTACTGGGGCAAGGCATACCATAATAATGACTACACCTTCTATTCGCGGCATATCACGCACAATCAGCTCGGCTTCTCCGAGGGCTTTATGGGCTACGGCAACGGCATGGAGCAGTATGTGACCTATGAATGGCCGCAGAGCGATCAGGACATGATAAACGGTACGATCCCCGAATATATCGACCGGCAGCATTTCAATGTGTATTACATGACGGTCAGCGGACACAACGGCTATAACCGCTATAATGCAATGTCCGCAAAGCATTGGGACAAGGTTGCGGATCTGCCGTATTCAGAGCCGGTCAAGGCATATATCGCCTGCAATCTCGATCTCGAAGCGGCACTGACAGATCTGGTCGCGGCACTGGAGAAAAAGGGCATCGCGGATGATACGGTCATCTGCATGACCGCCGACCACTTCCCCTACGGTCTTGATAACAATGCGTCCTTCGGCCATATGCCGTATCTCTCGGAGCTTTACGGCTACAATGTTGCGGATGCGATTCACAGGGATCACAATGCCGCGATCATCTGGAGCGGCTGTCTGGAGGATGCAGAGCCGATCGTTGTCGATGCGCCTGCGTCGTCGCTGGATCTGCTGCCGACGCTCTCGAATCTGTTCGGGCTGGACTACGATTCGCGGCTGATGCCCGGACGGGATGTGCTGTCCGATGCCGAAGCGATCTACTTCGACCGCGCCTACAACTGGAAGACCGACCGCGGCTATTATCTCGCAGATAAGCAGACCTTCTATCCGGACAGCGAGGATGATGCCGTTTCCGATGCCTATATTGAACGGATCAAGGCGACCGTCCGCAACCGGATCAGCTATTGTCAGGGTGTGCTGAACTGCGACTATCTCGCGCATGTTCTTCCGCAGTGACAAACTGCACGGATCTGAAAGGGCAATTCAAAGATTCAACCGCACAGAGCGCGTCTGTTCTCTGTGCGGCTTTTGGTTCGCATGTGCAAAAACAGTCGGCCACGGCAGTCACACGAATCATTTTGCATTCTGCCCGGAAATATTTTTTTCAAAAAGGGCTTGACAAATCGTGCCGGATGTGTTATAATAATACAGTCGCAAGGCGATATGCGGATATGGCGGAATTGGCAGACGCGCATGGTTCAGGTCCATGTGAAAGCAATTTCATGGAGGTTCAAGTCCTCTTATCCGCACTGAAAACCCGATGCATTCCGCATCGGGTTTTTGATTTACTGCAAAATCAGAACGCGCACCGGCTGCCGAAAACCGATGCGCGTTTTTTTATTGATTGCCGAGCTTCATGACATTGAGCAGCAGCAGCCAGCTCATGCCGTAATAGGTGACAACTGCGACAAGGTCGTTGATCGTTGTGATCAGCGGGCCGGATGCCACAGCGGGGTCTACCTTGAGCTTCTTGAAGAACAGCGGGATCAGTGTGCCGACGGTTGCCGAAATGAGCATTGCCAGCAGGAGCGAGATGCCGATACATCCCGAAACCGCGAACGCAAATGTCCACTGCGGCTGCTTGAAAAAGTAGATATAAAAACCAACCAGCACAAAGGAGATCATGCCGAGCAGCAGACCGTTGCAAAGACCGACCTTCATTTCCTTCCAGACGAGATGGAGCTTCTGATGGAAGGTGAGGTTTTCATCGACCAGCACGCGGATCGTCACAGCCAGCGACTGCGTGCCGACATTACCTGCCATGTCGAGGATCAGCGACTGGAACGCCATGATGAGCGTGAGCTGCGCGATGACCTGCTCAAAGATGCCGACCACGGCGGAGACTGCCATGCCGAGCGCCAGCAGAATGAGCAGCCACGGCAGACGCTTTTTCATGCTCTCACGGAGCGGCTCCTGCAAGTCTTCCTCTGCGGTCAGACCTGCGAGACGGGCGTAGTCCTCGCCCATTTCGTCATCGACGACCTCGATGACATTTTTCGATGTGATGACGCCGAGCAGACGGTTGCTGTTGTCGAGCACCGGGATCGAATCCTCGGAGTAATCCTTCAGCTTCTCGATGCAGTCGTCGATGCTCTCGTGTGCATAGACATAGGGGAAGGAGGTGGCGATCAGCCCCTCCAGCGGATCGGACTGCCGTGCGATGATGAGATCCTTGAGGTCGATTGCGCCGTAGAAGATCTCGTTCTCGTCCACGACAAACAGCGTCGAGACATTGTCGTTTTCCTTTGCCTGCTCGACCAGCTCGTGCATCGCCTGCTTGATCGTCAGATTCTCGCGGATAATGATGCAGTTGGTGGTCATGCGGCTGCCGATCTCGTCATCGTCGAAGGATGCGATCAGGCGGATTTCCTTCTGAATCTCCGGGTTGACCGCGTCGATGATGAGTGCACGCTTTTCCTTTTCGATGGCGCGCAGAATATCGGCTGCGGTGTCAGTTTCCAGCTCGGAGACAACGGCTGCCGCTTTGCGCAGATCCATCTCGTTGAGGTAGACGCCTGCGTCGTCCTCCTCCAGATGCTCGAAGATCTCCGCGAGCATCGTCACATCGCAGACGCGGTAGAGCTTTTTCCGTTCCGCCGGCGAGAGCTCGTGCATGATCTCAGCGATGTCGTTTGCGTGATAATCACCGAGGCGGCTCTGGATGACCTTCGGCGAATTGTTTCCGCGGATGACCGCGATAATTTCCTTCTCGTAGTCCGGCTTCAGAGCGGAGAGCTCCTCCTCGGACACGGCGACTGTGGATGCTTCCTGCATATCCATAGCTGAACCTCCGTCCTATAATACTCGGAGACCGTTTGCTGCGGGCGGCTCCGGCAAGTGGGACAAAGGACAAGAAAACCCCTGTCTGTGTGATGGGCAGACAGAGGCAGTTCAGCATGCGGATGGCCGTGCGGCTTGCATTCCGTGCTTCATCGGGCACAGTACAGACCGCATGGGATGATCCGGCATGTCTTGTCCGCCTGACCCGCAACTGTCACTGTTTGTCACGGTAATGCACCTCACTTTGTTCATGATTTCGCAACACTATTATTATATCACGCATGCAGAAAAATGTCAATCGGAAGTTAGGATTTTTTTGCAGCCCCGTACAAATTTTTTTGGAAACCTTCCGTGAACGCATTGACATTTTGCGCAGATTATGTCATAATAGAAACAGTGAACGGGCGGCGCTGCGTTTTGGCGCCGGAAAGGACAGGATACAAATGGAAAAGCTGGAGAAATTTCTGCTGAAGCTCTACGGGCGCGGCGAGCGCATTTTTGAAAACGCCTTCGGGAAGCTGAAAATCGCGGCGATGGTGCTCTGCGTGGCAGGCATGGCGGCGTCGCTGATCTGTTCGGTCTGTTTCGGCATTCATCATGTGCTGACGGGACTGATTGTGCTGGTCGGCGGCGTGGTCGCGAGCTGGCTGATTGCGATGCTGCTCTATGCCTTTGCGGAGCTCTGCGAGGATGCGGAAACGATCGCTGCATATTACCGCGGCGACTGGTATTATGAGCATCACGGCGACACCGAGCCCTTTGAGGATGAATGGGAGGATGAGCGCCGCGATGACCGCGACGGTGAGGCGGATTTCGACGATGCGGATGCGCCGGAGGACACGGCGGATGTGCCGGAAACGGATTTGCCGGAGCTGACGGAAGAATAACAATGAGAATCCCCCGATACACGCAGTATCGGGGGATTCTTTATCGACTTATCAGAATGCTGTGCCTTGCAGCTCAGCCGAGGTTTGCCTCGATCTTGTCCAGCACGCCGTAGAGCGCAGCCGGGATTCTGCCGCCCTTTGCAGCAATATCCTCGTCGTAGTATCTGCGCATCTCGGCAATTTCCTTCTTCCAGAGCTCGGGATCAACAGCGAGCAGCTCCTTCATGGTGTCGAGTGTGACCTCGTCCTCCAGACCCTCGATGTTGATGTCCTCCGGCTTCGGCAGGTAGCCGATCGGAGTCTCCACAGCGTCAACAGTGCCGTCGCAGCGGGAGATGATCCAGTCGAGGACTCTCATGTTGTCGCCGAAGCCCGGCCACATGAAGTGACCCTCAGCATCCTTCTTGAACCAGTTGACATTGAAGATCTTCGGTGCCTTGTCGCCGAGGATCTCGCCCATCTCGAGCCAGTGTGCCCAGTAGTCGCCGACATTGTAGCCGATGAACGGCTTCATTGCCATCGGGTCATGACGCAGCACGCCGACAGCGCCGGTTGCAGCAGCGGTGGTCTCAGAGGAGACAGCGGAGCCCATGTAGGTGCCGTGTGTCCAGTCGAAGGACTGATACACGAGCGGTGTGGTGGAAGCGCGTCTGCCGCCGAAGATGATCGCGGAGATCGGCACGCCGTTCGGATTGTTGAACTCAGGGCTGATGCACGGGCAGTTCTCAGCCGGAGCGGTGAAGCGGCTGTTCGGATGAGCCAGCGTGAGGTGCTTGCCGTTTGCGTCAAGCTGTGCGCAGTACTCCGGACCGTTGACCTTTGCACCCTTCCACTCGGTCGCATCGACCGGCGGCTCCTTGGTGAGGGACTCCCACCACGGGGTGTTGTCGGAGTTGTCGAGCGCGACATTCGTGAAGATTGCGTTCTTCTTGGTCGAAGCAAGTGCGTTGTAGTTGGACTTCTCGTTGGTGCCGGGGGCAACGCCGAAGAAGCCGAATTCCGGATTGATCGCGTAGAGTCTGCCGTCCGGGCCGGGCTTCAGCCAGGCGATGTCATCGCCGACAGTGAAGACCTTGTAGCCCTTGGAGCGGTAGCCCTCCGGCGGGATCAGCATAGCGAGGTTGGTCTTGCCGCAGGCAGACGGGAACGCTGCGCAGATGTACTTGGTTTCGCCGGACGGAGTCTGGAGACCCAGGATGAGCATGTGCTCAGCCATCCAGCCCTCGTTCTTTGCCTGATAGGAAGCGATGCGGAGTGCAAAGCACTTCTTGCCGAGCAGGACATTGCCGCCGTATGCGGAGTTGATCGACCAGATGGTGTTGTCCTCCGGGAACTGCACGATATAGCGCTTCTCGGGATCGACATCAGCCTTGGAGTGCAGACCGCGGACGAAATCGTTGGAGGTATCGCCGAGGTTCTGGAATGCCTGGGAACCCATACGGGTCATGATATTCATGTTGAGCACAACATAGATGGAATCGGTGACCTCAACGCCGACCTTTGCGAGCGGAGAGCCGATCGGACCCATGCTGTACGGAATGACATACATGGTTCTGCCCTTCATGACGCCGTCATAGAGGGGCGTGAGCTTTGCATACATTTCCTGCGGATCCATCCAGTTGTTGGTCGGACCTGCGTCTTCCTTCTTGCGGGAGCAGATAAAGGTTCTGTCCTCGACACGCGCAACGTCGTTCGGACGGGTGCGGTGATACAGGCAGCCCGGATACTTCTCCTCGTTCAGACGATAGAGCTTATCGGGGTGACCGTCGGGCAGAGCGGTGACCTCAGCAGTGAGCTGATCGAGCTGCTCCTTGGAGCCGTCGATCCAGACGACCTGATCCGGCTTGCAGAGCGCGATCATTTCCTCGACCCACTTGTTGACATTCGGGTTCTTTGTGAGAGACATAGTGCTGACCTCCTAATACGATAGTGGAAAACAATTTTTCCCATCTATCATTATACGGTATTCCGCCAAAAAAGTCAAGAGCCAAAGGCGGCGGATTTCGGCAAACGTGATATGCAAAATGCCGGATCTGCACAAAAAACCGCTGTTTCTGCCGCTTTTGTGAAATTTCAGTGAAGTGCTGTCAGGAGAAGATGAGATCCCGGAGCTCGTCGCGGAGGCGGCGCAGGATCTTCTTTTCGAGCCGTGAGATATAAGACTGCGAGATGCCGAGCAGATCGGCGACCTCCTTCTGTGTTTTCTCCGCTCTGCCGCAGAGCCCGAACCGCATCTCCATGATCTGCCGCTCTCTGGGCTCCAGCCGTGCGACTGCTTCGAGCAGCAGGCGGCGCTCCGATTCTGTTTCGATGTCGCGGCAGACCTCGTCCTCATCGGTGCCGAGCAGATCGGAGAGCAGGAGCTCATTGCCGTCCCAGTCCACATTCAGCGGCTCGTCGATGGAAATTTCGGCACGCTGCTGCGAGACTTTTCTGAGGTGCATGAGGATCTCGTTCTCGATGCAGCGGGAGGCATAGGTCGCGAGCTTGATGTTTTTCTCGGGGTGGAAGGTGGAGACTGCCTTCATGAGCCCGATTGTGCCGATGGAGATGAGATCCTCGGGCGCGGCGGCAGGCGATTCAAATTTCCGTGCAATGTAGACAACAAGCCGCAGGTTACGGACGATGAGTGTTTCGCGGGCTTTCTCGTCTCCCGCGGCGAGCGCACGGAAGGCGGCGGCTTCCTCCTCGCGGGAGAGCGGCGGCGGCAGACGGTCGCTGCTGTTGATGAAGAAAACCTGCTCCTCCTCGCGGGTGTGCAGCAGAAAGAGGCGGAGCGTGAGTGTGCGGATGCGGGCAAGGATGTTTGGCATACAGATTCCTCCTGTATCAGATTATTGTTTCGGCGCGGACAACGGCGACGGCATCGTGCAGCACGGCGAGATCCTCCCGCAGCAGGCGGTTCACATGGAAATGCCCCGCGTACCACATTCTGAACCGCATGCGGCGGTACATCCGTTCGAGAAATGCGGAGAGCGCTGCCTCGTGCGGGTCGGGATGCAGCCCGAGCAGCGGCACTGCCGACCGCGGGAGCGTGTGCGTGAGGATGAGATCGGTCTCATAGCCGATGCGGGAGAGCGCCGCGAGCGCTGTCTCATATTCCGCACGGCAGGGGAGCTCCTCCCGCCACCAGCTCAGATGCTCCGTGCGGAGGGCTTTGTCTCGGGAATAGCCGCCGCCCATCGTGAAGATGCGGCAGCCTTCGATCTCATAATGCTGCCCGCGCATGAGATGCACGGTGTTCCCCGCAATGCGGCGGACGGTGCCGCCGTTCCATTCCTCCTGCGGATAGGTGCCGAGCAGGTCGAAATCCTCGTGATTCCCGTCGATGAAAGCGACCGTGAACGGCAGCTCCGAGAGCCGTGCGAGCGCCTGAAGCTGCGCGGGGGTGTTCCAGACAAAGCCGAAGTCGCCGCAGACAATGACGGTGTCACGCGCACGCGGCTGATAGGGGATCAGGCGCCGCAGAAAGGGGCAGAGCGCGCCGTGGGTGTCGCCGGTCAGCAGGATCATGGCATTCTCCTTGTGTTACAGATTCCGTGCAAGCGCTGCGGGAACGATCGCGGGGGCACGGCTTCCCGGCTCCTGCGAGACTGCGATCACTGCACCGAGCGGAATTTCCCGTTCACCCTCGCGGCAGAGTGCGGCATGCTCCGGCAGACAGGCGGGGAGCAGCGCTTCCCCGGAGACCGTGCGCACCGGCAGCAGACGGAATCCCTTTTGCGATGCCGCCGCTGATGCGGGATCGGGGAACTGAGAGAGCCACGCAGCGAGCGCGTGCTCCGTGCAGACGATTACCGGCATGCCGCTGTACGCATCGCGGAGTGTATTGCCGGTATCAAGCAGCGCAGGCATCGAGAGATCACAGCCGCCGATCCGCAGATGCAGGCGATATGTACCCTTCCGCAGACTGCCGCCTCTGCGCGCACAGAAGGAGGAGACCGCGGCGGCGGCAGCGGTTCCGGCGAGCAGCACGGTCAGCGAGAGGTCGGCGTATTGCACGGTGTTCTGCGTATAGAATCCGGCGGGCTGCATCCGGCTCAGGAGCAGATAGACTGCACCGGCAAAGAGCAGACTCAGCAGATAGAACAGGCATGTCTGCCGGACGAGCCGCCGCATCCCGTGAAATCCGAACGCCGCAAGCGTCATCAGCAGTGCGAGCAGCGCCCGCCCGAGCATGCAGACCGGCAGCGGCAGAGGCGGCAGCAGCACTGCCAGCGCCCCGACTGCCCCGAGCAGTCCGCCGAGTGTCAGACGGAGCCCCCGCAGCGGTGCGCCCGAGAGCTTCCCGCAGGCGCGGAGCAGCGCGTAATCCGCCCAGAAATTCGAGAGCAGCAGCACATCCAGATAGACTGTCATACGCATCACCGTAATCAGTATAGCATGGACGCCCCGCG
Organism: Oscillospiraceae bacterium; assembly: GCA_016291435.1. GTDB lineage: Bacteria > Bacillota > Clostridia > Oscillospirales > Ruminococcaceae > Firm-04. Next base: position 15,502 of record JAEEXH010000035.1, on the reverse strand, counting down.
AAAAATGTCGGCTTCGGTGCGCAGGCTCCGGTGCAAAAGGTGCATCTCCGACATTTTATGCAAATTCCTGCAAAAAGCGCTTGACTTTTCGTGAAAAACATATTATAATATAACATAAGCAGTCAGAATGAAAAGACTGCCGCGAGAATTCAATATATGAAAAAGAGGAGGATTCCCAAATGGGCAAGTATGTCATCAAGCAGACCAAGACCGGCGTCAAGTTCGATCTGAAGGCCGGCAACGGTGAAGTCATTGCGACCTCTGAGGTGTATACCACCGAGAAGGCTTGCAGACAGGGCATTGCGAGCGTCCAGAAGAACGCGCCGATCGCTTCGGTCGAGGATCAGACAGCCGAGGGCTTTGCAGTGGAAAAGCACCCGAAGTTTGAGATTTACACCGACAAGGCCGGCGAGTTCCGCTTTCGCCTGAAGGCAAGAAACGGCGAGATCATCGCTGTCAGCGAGGGCTACAAGGCAATTTCCGGCTGCAAGAACGGCATCGAGTCCGTCAAGAAAAATGCGGATTCCGAGATCGTGATGCAGGAAGCATAATCTGCGGCAATTATTTGCAATACATTCAGATAAACGGAGGAACTGAACAATGGACATTAAGGCGAAGATCGAAGAGATCATTGCAAAGGTGAAGGGCGACGACTCCCTCAAGGAGAAGTTCATGAGCGATCCGGCAGGCACCGTCAAGGGTCTGGTCGGCGACGCAGCAGATGACGATACGGTCAAGAAGATCATCGACGCTGTGAAAGATGCACTGGCAAGCGGCGGCATCGCGGGCATCAAGGACAAGATCGCGGATGCGGTCGGCGGTCTCTTCGGCAAGAAGGGCGATGAGGAGAAGAAGGACTGATCCTTCCGATTCAGACACGGGAGCACACCTGAGAAATCGGGTGTGCTTTTTTATGCGCTGTGTGTGCATTTTCTGAAAATTGCATTTTTCTGCGTTCTGCCCATTGCAAAAACGGCGGAAATGCTGTATAATATAATAGATGTATTATGCTGTGATGTATCATACGGAAAGGAGCATGCGACATGGATCTTTCCAGACTGCTCGCGGAACTGCTGGTCAACGCCGCGGTCACATATCTCGATGAACAGGTGCCCTCAGCCCCGCCCCCGAGACGGCCCGCGCCGCAGGGCAGACGCATCCCGCAGGGGACGCCGCAGCCGCGCAGGGTAGCCTCTCCCTCCGCTCCGCTCAGACGCGGGAAGCCCGTGCGCAGTCAGTCGGCTGTGCGCAGGGGGCGCGGCGGCGTGCCCTATGTGGACAAGTGGATCCAGCTTCCGCGCCATGAGTTCGAGGAGGTGCCGAAGGAGATCCGCCAGATGCGCACGATTTCCGGCTATTCTGTCACCGGAAAGCGCTCGATGGAATCGCTCTTTGTGCAGCAGGGCCGCTTTATGGTCGATTTCTGCGATGAATACGAGAAATATGTGCCCTGCTCCCGCACTACACCGATGTATTATAACCTGAAGGATGACGAGCTGCGCTGCTATTTCACATGGCGCACGAAGTATAAGCTGGGGGAGCATACCGAAACGGAGACCGCCTACCTGATGCTCTATGCGAGCGAGATTCTCAATCAGATCGGCGTGACCTCTCCGCAGGATGCGCTGGAGCGGCTGAAATGGCTCTCTGCCGATTACGGCGACAAGCATCCGCAGCTCAAGAAGGCGGTGAGCCGATGGCTGCCGGACTATGCGGCGTATTTCGGGCTGCCCTATGATTCCCGTGCGCCGAAGGACATTGCGCTTTCCGTGATGCTCCGGCACAGCCGCCACAGTGACCTTGCGGTGCTCTCTGCACTGAACTGGCTCTCAAAATACAAGCTGCTGGAATCGAAGCTCTATCTGGCATATAAAGAGGATACCGCCGCCGCGCTGCACCGTGTCTATGCGGCGATGCTGCGGCATTACGCGGAGAAAAAGCACTTCTCCTATCCGGTGTTCCTCTTCGGCGATGTGAAGCGCGCCGAGCATGTGATGTTCGAGGGCGCCGTGTTCTACGACGTCCGCGGCGAGGAGCTGAAGGAGGAGGCGGATATCCGCCTTTCCCCGATGACGGTCTATCACTGCTGCCGCGGGAAATGGGCGGTCGAGCGCTATTGCAGTGACCCCGACAGCGCGAAGATCGGCGCCTTCCTGCGCACATTCGATTCCCTGATGCGCGATCAGCTCGGGTTCAAGTATTCGCTGAAAGCGGGCGATCTGCCGACCGGCGATGCAGAGGTTATCCGGCAGGCGATCGGTGCGTATTTTGCGGAAAAGGCGCGTGCGAATGCACCGAAAATTGAGCTTGATGCGGCAAAGCTCGCGGAGATCCGCGAGGCTGCCGCGCACACGACCGATATGCTCACGCTCCCGGAAGATGAGGATGTCAATGCGCTGCTGAACGAGGCACCCGAGGAGACGGAATCCCCGGAGAACAATACTTCCGCAGATGCCGACACGGAGCTCCCTGAGCTCCCGCTCAGCACGCCTGCAATGGCGCTGCTGGTCTGCCTGCTGACGGGGGAATCCTATCAGCCGCTGACGGAAAAGGGGCATATGCTCTCGGTGCTCGCGGATGAGATCAACGAAACGCTCTATGACCGCTTCGGCGACAATGTGATCGAGTTCGAGGGCGATACGCCTGTGATCGTGCCCGACTATGAGGAAGACCTGAAAGGACTGTTTCAATCATGACGATACCCAAACGGATGGCAGGCGCTGTCATCCATGCTTTACAGGGCGGTGTTGTCCCGCGCATCGGCTTGCAGTATATTGCAGTCGGGCGCGAGAAGGAGATCGAAGCGCTGCTCTCCGACATCAATGTGATCGCGGACGGCGGTGCGGCATTCCGCTTCATCAGCGGCAAATACGGCAGCGGCAAGAGCTTTCTGCTGCAAACGATCCGCAATTATGCAATGGATCGCGGCTTTGCTGTCTGTGACGGCGACCTCTCGCCGGAGCGCAGGCTCTCCGGCAGCAACGGGCAGGGGCTTGCGACCTACAAGGAGCTCATTCAGAATCTCTCGACGAAGACAAAGCCCGACGGCGGCGCGCTGCCGCTCATCCTTGACAGATGGATCAATTCCGTGCGGACGCAGGCTGCGGCGGAAAGCGGACTGGAGCTCACCGATCCCGCATTCCATAAGCTCGTCGAGCAGCGCATCTTCACTGTGGTCGATTCGCTCAATTCGATGGTACACGGCTTTGATTTTGCGATGCTGCTGCGGCTCTATTATCAGTCATTTGTAAACGACGACGCAGAGACCAAGGCGAAGGTCATCAAATGGTTCCGCGGCGAGTATCAGACGAAAACGGAAGCGAAGAATGATCTCGGCGTGAATATCTGCATCCGCGATGACGACTGGTATGAGTACATCAAGCTGTTTGCAGTCTTTCTGAAGCAGGCGGGCTATCAGGGACTCATCGTGCTGGTAGATGAGCTGGTGAACCTCTACAAAATCCCGCAGACTGTGACACGCGAGAAAAACTATGAGAAGATTCTCACGATGTATAACGACACGATGCAGGGCAAGGCGGAGTATCTCGGCATCATCCTCTGCGGCACGCCCCAGAGCATGGAGGATCCGCGGCGCGGCGTGTTCAGCTATGAGGCACTGCGCTCCCGTCTCACCGACGGCAAATACGGCGGCGACACCGTGAACCTGCATGCGCCGGTCATTCATCTCACGGCGCTCGGTTTTTCGGAGATGCGCATTCTGGTCGAGAAGCTGGCGGAGATCCATGCGGTGCTCTATGACTACACGCAGACTGTCACCGCGGCAGATCTGGATGCCTTTATCAAGATCGAATACGGCCGCATCGGCGCGGACAGCCACCTCACTCCGCGTGAGGTCATCCGCGATTTCATTGAGGTGCTGGATATTGTCCAGCAGAATCCGGGGACGGATGTTGCAGCATTGCTCGGCTCAGACGGCTTCTCCTACGCGGAAACCGAGCTGGAGGAGCAGGAGACTGTCTCCGATGAGTATGCAGAATTTACGATCTGATCGTAATTCTATAGATTTTATCAGAATCATTTAAGGAGTGGTAAGTAAAATGAAAATCAATCTGAAAGCAACACTGGCATGTATCACATCGGCGGCTCTGCTGACTGCCTGCGGCGCCAAGAAGCCCGCAAGACCCGCAGCGCCCGAATCGCTCAGCGATCTGCAGTTCATGATCACGCTGTATCCCGATTATGCGCCGATTACCTGCGAGAACTTTGAAAAGCTCGTCGATGAGAAGTTCTATGACGGTCTGACCTTCCACCGCGTGGTCGATGACTTCATGGCACAGGGCGGCGATCCGCTCGGCACCGGCATGGGCGGCAGCGAGCAGACGATCAAGGGTGAATTCTCCGCGAACGGCGTCAAGAATGAGCTCTCGCACACCCGCGGCGTCATCTCGATGGCACGCTCGATGGACATGAACAGCGCATCGAGCCAGTTCTTCATCTGCTATGATGATTCCTGCACCTTCCTCGACGGCCAGTATGCCGCATTCGGCAAGGTCACAGAGGGCATGGAGGTCGTTGACAAGTTCCTCGAGGTCGAGCGCGTCGTGGGCGGCGACAACGCAATCTCCTCCCCGGTCACGCCGATCGTCATGGATACCGTCGTGATGGTTGAGGACGACAAGGACGGCAATCCGCGTGCACTGGTCACGATGCGTGAGTTCCTCACTGACGGCGGCTCTGAGAATACCGACACTGAGAGCGGCGCTGACGACTCCAAGGCAGACGACTCCAAGGCTGAGTAATTCCGACATAAAACAGCACTTCCCGCCCCAGTGCATACGGAGCGGGAAGTCTGCAAATTAGGCGTCTTCGGTGAATTCGAGGATGTCGCCGGGCTGACAGTGCAGCACCGTGCAGATCGCGTTGAGCGTGGAGAAGCGGATCGCACTGACCTTGCCCGTTTTGAGCTTCGAGAGGTTGACATTGCTGATGCCGACCTTCTCGCTCAGCTCATTGAGCGACATTTTCCGGTCTGCCATTACGCGGTCAAGCCGCAGGATAATTGCCATGCCTCCACCTCACAATGTCTCGTCGGATTCCTGCTGGAGCACCGTGCCGTAGTGCATGACATATGCAGTGAGCAGCATGATGATCCCGCCGACAAAGTCGCTGACCCGGATGAATTGCTGGTTCATTTCTCCGAACAGGCGGAAGCCGGTCGCGAGATTGCCGATGAGCGCGGGCAGAATCGTGCTCAGCAGAAACAGAATGCCGATTGCGCAGACAGTGCGGACATTCTTCTGCGAGAACGGGCGGCCGTTCCTTGCGAGGCGCAGGAACATCAGTGCGGCAAGCAGCAGCATCAGCGCACTGAGCGCGAAGCGTGCGCAGATCTCGACCATCTGAAAGCGTGTTCCGTCCTGCGCGGCGGAATACGGTTCCAGCCCGAACACGGCGAATGTGCCGTAAAGATTGACTGCCAGCAGTACAAAGCAGAGGACAGTCACACAGGTGCTGCCGGTTTTCAGATTGCGGATGATGCGGTCACGGTTCATAGGATCCCCTCCCTGTATGGATTTTGCGGAGCCGTTTCTCTCTCCGTTGCTGCTATCATAGCACAGAAATTTATGTTTGTCAACTAGAATTTAATGATAAACGATAAATATTGTATGTTTGCACAATCCGGCATGACGGATTTGCGGGCACCTTCAGCATATTACACGATAAAAATTTATCGTTTCTCATTAAATTTGGAGTGAGACCATGACAAACGCATTTGAACGCTATGCCCCCTTTATCCAGGAATACATCTACCGGCACGGCTGGGAGAAGCTCAGAGCCGTGCAGGTCGCAGCGGCAGACGCGATCTTTGAAACAGAGCACAATGTCCTGCTGACGGCATCGACCGCCGCGGGCAAGACCGAAGCGGCGTTTTTCCCGGTGCTGACGCTGCTTGACGAGGATCCGCCCGCATCGGTCGGCGCGATCTACATTGCACCGCTGAAAGCCCTGATCAACGATCAGTACAGCCGCCTGACGGAGCTCTGCGAGGGCACCGGCATCAGGGTGACGCGCTGGCACGGCGATGTGCCGCAGTCGCAGAAGGCAAGGCTGCTGAAAAATCCGGGCGGCATCCTGCAAATCACCCCGGAATCGCTTGAGGCGCTGCTGCTGCATAAGCACGCCGCCGTGCCGAAGCTCTTTCACGATCTGCGGTTCATCATCATCGACGAGGTGCATTCGCTGCTGCGCGGCGACCGCGGCGGGCAGACGCTCTGCCTGATCGAGCGGCTTTCCGATCTCTCGGGCGCCGAGCCGCGCAGAATCGGTCTTTCGGCGACCATCGGCGACCCGGAGAAGACCGGCGCTTACCTCGCAGTCGGCTCGGGGCGCAAAACGCTCATCCCGAAGATTGCCGCGCAGAAAAGCACATGGCGGCTCTCGATGGAGCATTTCTATGTGCAGGATACGCAGGCGGCGGAGAACGCAGAGCAGCCCGCTGTCATGGAGCTGTTCGATGATTTCTACGGGCTTGATCTGCAAAATGTACCCGATGCGCCCGAAGCGGAAACAGACCCGGCGCCGAAGAAGGCGGATCCGGGATACGGCTATATTTTCTCGCATACACGCGGGAAAAAGTGCCTTGTGTTCGTGAATTCCAGAGAGGAGTGCGAAGCGGCGACGACTTCGCTGCGGCAATACTGCGAGTGGAACCGCGAGCCTGACCGCTTCCTTATCCATCACGGCAACCTCTCGGCGGCATTCCGCGAGAGCGCCGAGGAGATCATGAAGGATGAGACCCGCACGCTCACGACCGTCACCACGGCAACGCTGGAGCTCGGCATCGACATCGGAAAGCTGGAGCGCGCATTCCAGCTCGATGCGCCGTTTACGGTATCGTCGTTTTTGCAGCGCATGGGACGCACGGGGCGGCGCGGACTGCCGCCGGAGATGTGGTTTGTCATGCGCGAGGATGAACCGGAGCCCCGCGCAATGCTGCCCGATTCGGTTCCGTGGAAGCTCTTGCAGGGCATTGCGCTCGTGCAGCTCTATGCCGAGGAAAAATGGGTTGAGCCGCCGAAGCTCGACCGGCTGCCGTACAGCCTGCTCTATCACCAGACGATGAGCACGCTCGCTGCCTGCGGGGAAATGACGCCTGCACAGCTCGCCGGACGGGTTTTGAAATTGCAGCCCTTCCACCGCATCACACAGGAGGATTACCGCATTCTGCTTCGGCATCTGATTGCGGCGGAGCACATTCAGCAGACCGAGCGCGGCGGGCTGATTGTCGGGCTCGCGGGGGAGCGGGTCGTCAATCAGTTCCGCTTCTATGCGGTCTTTCAGGAGAGCGAGGAATTCACGGTGCGGAGCGAGTCGCAGGAGATCGGCACGATCGTCCAGCCGCCGCCTGCCGGAGAAAAGATTGCCATTGCGGGGCATGTGTGGGTTGTCGATGAGGTCGATTTCGAGCGTCACAATGTCTACTGCACGATGGTCAAGGGCAAGGTGCCGGCATATTTCGGCGACTGTCCCGGCGATATCCAGACGAAGATTTTAGAGCGCATGCGGCAGGTGCTGCGCGAGGAGCTGCAATATCCGTATCTCATGAAAAATGCGGTCGCACGGCTTGCGCTTGCACGGCACACGGCGGAGAATTCCGGCTTGCTGACAGAGCCGCTCATCTGTCTCGGCGGAGAAATGTGGGCGCTGTTCCCGTGGCTCGGAAGCTATGCCTTCCTTGCGATGGAGCGCTTCCTCAAGATCAAATGCGGGCAGCGGCTCGGCATCTCGGGGCTTTCTCCCGCAAGACCCTATTTCCTCACATTCAAGATGAAGGCGACAAAGGAGCAGTTCTTCGCGGTGACCGCAGAGGAGGCGGCGGAGGCATTTGACCCGCTCGATCTGGTCTATCCCGATGAGCTCCCGCTCTTTGAAAAATATGATGAATATGTGCCCGCGGAGCTGGTGCGCAAGGGCTTTGCCTACGGCATTCTTGCCGTGGATGAGATGAAGCGGCGCGTTTCCGACTGGACGGGCGACATCGGCTGATCCGGCATATAAAAGAAAAAAGGGGATTACTATGAAAAAACAACGCATCACGGCAGCGGCGGCATCGCTCATGATGCTGGCACAGACTGCCGTCACGCTCCCGGCGCTATCCGTCTCAGCAGCGGACAGTGTCCCGCTCGGCACCTTTGCTGCAAGGGTGCAGGCGCTCACAGCAAATGACAGCGGCAAGACATTCTATGATGCACTGGAATTTGATCCGGCAAGCGGCACACTGACAGCGGACGGCACGGCGAAATCTTCTGTCGGTGATCTCAGTGTGCGCGGCGGGCGGCTTATGGTGCAGACAGGCAGCATCGGCGGGAAAACCGGCGTGCAGTCGGGGAGCAGCTTCTCGCTCTTTGCGGATGCCGCGGAGGAGCACGGATACAGCTACACCGAATCGGACGGCGTGCTGCATATCACCAATGAATTCCAGACTGCGCGCCTGATTGTCAAGGCGAAGGGCAGCGTGCCGCAGTACGGCGCGGTTTCTGCCGCAGAGGGCTACAATGATCTGCATATCCTGCAATATGCCTCTCCCGCAGAAGCCTTTGCCGCCTATCAGAAATACGAAGCAGATGCGCGTGTTTCCTATGTGCAGCCCTCGCACCGCATTCAGCTCGATGACAGCGCGGAGCCGCAGCTTGCAGCGGCAGCTTCTAGCAGCTACAACACATGGGGCGCGGGCGTGATCGGCACAGAGGATTTCACTGGGACCTATCTGAGCGCAGAGATGCTCCCGGAGGTTATCGTCGCGGTGATCGACACCGGCATCAATGCGGCACCTGCGCTCTTTGACGGGCGCATTCTCGAAAACGGCATCAATGTCTCCGATTCCGGCGATGATTCCGTCGAGGACGATTACGGTCACGGCACACACTGCACCGGCACGATCTGCGAGCTCACGCCTTCCAATGTGAAGATCCTGCCGATCAAGACCTTTGACTTAAAGGGCGGTTCCTCCGATGAGCAGATTTATCTCGGCATCGTGTATGCGATTGAGCAGGGGGCAGATGTGCTCAACATGAGCTTCGGCGGACTGGGCGTCAGCCAGCTTGAGATCGAAGCACTGGAGATCGCGGAGGAAAACAATGTGATCTGCTGCGCGGCGGCGGGCAACAATGCCGATGATGCCGCGTATTATTACCCGGGCGGCATCGCAAGCGCGATCACGGTCGGCGCGGTCGATGCGAATATGGCGCTCGGCAATTTCTCGAATTTCGGCAGAATGATTGACGTTGTGGCGCCGGGTGTCGGCATCCTCAGCTATGTCGCAGGCGGCGCGGAAAAAAAAGAGAGCTGGAACGGCACGAGCATGGCGACCCCGCATGCGGCGGCCTGCTGTGCCCTGCTGCGGAGCTATGACAAGGAGATGTCCCCGCGCAGAGCGGAGGCGATTTTGCAGCGGAATGCGGTCGATCTCGGCGAGCCGGGCTTCGATGACACCTTCGGCTGGGGCCTCATCTGCATGCGCGATCTGCAATGGGATGACGGCATCTGCATGGCGCCGGAATTCGGTGCGGAGCCCGGCAACTACGGCGTGCAGGTGACGGTGGAGCTCACGAGTGAAACGGAGGGCGCTTCGATCTATTACAGCACCGACGGGACTGACCCGACGCCGGAGACCGGCACGCTGTATACAGCGCCGCTGAACATCACGGAAACCACGCTGCTGCGTGCAATCGCGGCAAAGGACGGCTATGTGGCGAGTGTGCCGGCAGAAGCGGTCTATATGATCGGCGGCAAGGATGCTGCCCATGCGCTGACGGTCGAAAACGGCGTGCTGACGCGGTATTACGGCGTGAAGCGGCAGCTCACAATCCCGGAATCGGTGAACGGCGAGAAGATCACGGCAGTCGCGGCGGACGCCTTCAAGGGCAACCGCTATACCGAGCAGGTGATCCTGCCGGAGAGCGTCACTTCGATCGGCGACGGCGCCTTTGCGGGATGTATCCTGCTGAAGGCAGTGTCCGCGCCGGGCGTCACGGAGATCGGGGCGCGTGCCTTCGCGGAATGTGCAGCACTGCACGGCATCACAACGGCGAAGCTCGGAAGCGTCGGCAAAGAGGCGTTTTATCACTGCACCGCGCTGACCGCACTTGACCTGACCGGTGTCCGGGATCTGCCCGAGGCGCTGTGCAGCGGGTGCACGGCACTGCAAAAGGTGACCGCGCCGGATGCAGTGAACTTCGGCATGCAGGCATTTCTGGACTGCACGGAGCTTACACGGCTGGACTGCGACTGGCGGAAGGCGGAGGACATCGGCGTGTCTGCACTGGCAGGCTGCGGGAAATGGGAGGGTGTGCTCTGTCTCGATGCGCTGAAGCATCTCGGCGAGGCGGCGTTCTCCGGCGACAGCAGTCTGCTGCGTGTCAGTCTCCCGGAGACGATTACGGAGCTTCAGCCCTTTGTGCTGAACGGCTGCGCAAATCTCCGGCTCTTACAGCTTCCGGGCGTGACCGTGATCTCTGACGGTGCGCTCGGCATCAACAACATGTCCGCAGATCTCGTGACAGAGCTTGACTACGGAAAGATCACGCATGTCGGGAACGGTGCATTCTTCGGCTTCCCGATCGGCGGCGAATCGGATACGGTTGAATTCACATCGCTGACGGAAATGGAGAGCCGCAGCTTTGCGGGCGTCAAGGCGGGCGCACTCAGCTTCCCGCAGATCCGTGCGATCCCGGATGACGCCTTTGCGGAGACGCTCGTCAATATCGTGGCGGCGGAGCAGGCGGAGTCGATCGGGAAGAACGGACTCGGCAGCGTGCCGGTCGCGGTGGTTTCCGAAAAGCTGACAGAGGTCGCAGCGGGCGCATACCGCAAGGGCATCTGGATGGTCACGACGGACACGATCCCTGCGCTCGATGAAAATCAGACGGAATACACGCGCTGCCCGGAGCCGCTGGTGATCGGAGATCTCGAACGTGCGGTCACGGCGGTGCAGCATGCCTATACGCCGCTGGCTGTGCTCGGATGCGGCTTCGGCGGTCTCAGGTATCAGTGGTACAAGGTTGACGGCGAAACGGAAACGGCGCTTGACGGTGAAGTGTCTGCGGTCTATGTGCCGGATACCTCTGCGGCGGGCAGCTGTCAGTATCTCTGCGTGATGACGGACGGCGGCGGCAAGACCGAGCGCGTCAGTTTCACGCTGACGGTCAAAGCGCAGGAGACAGCGCCGGAGCAGCTTCCCGCGGAGGGACAGGTCTACGCGGAGCAGGGCGGCAGCTATGCAGTCGCAGTGACGGAGGACGGCAGCTATACGCTGACGGCGTCCGGCAGCACGGCTGTGACAGGCGTGCTTGCAGATGCAGCCGGACAGCCGGTCTCATTCTTTGTGACGGATTCGGAAGGCAGCCGCATGACGGCGGCGCTTGCAGCAGGGGTGCAGTATACCCTGACGGTGTCGCCGCGCTGGGACGGCGTCTTTGCGCTGCGGCGTGAACAGGCAGACAGCGTTCAGCCGATCGCCGCATGCAAAGTGAATGCCGCGGATGACAGCATCACAGGCTACGGCACAGATCCCGCGGTCACTGTGACAGCGCCGGACGGCACGCGCCTCACCGCCGGGAAGGACTATGAACTGAAGCTCACCCGGCATAACCAGACACTGACGGCGGCGGTCTTCGGCATCGGCAGTTACAGCGGATGCGCGGTGCGCGAGCTGACGGTCTGGCAGAGCATTCCCGAGGATACGGCAGTGCCGGTCGCACTGCACTCTAAGCAGGATACGGCAGTCTTTGCATTTACACCGCGTGTCAGCGGAAAATACTATTACTATGCGACCTACGGCGAGAACTACGGCGCGGAACAGGATACCTATTTCCGCACAGGCTCATACAGCTTCTCTCCCTCTTATACAAACCTCTCGACCCGCTGTGTCGTCAGCGATCTGCCCGACGGCAGCGGCGCGGAGCTCAGCTCCAGCAAAAACAGCAGCTACGGCGGCTCCCTCTTTGGCAGCAGTCTGACGCTCAGCGCAGGACAGACCTATTATTTCATCTGCACCGGCGCGCCGAACTCCGGCGGCAGTGCAAACTACAATCTGGTCGTGACACAGACGCAGCATGACATCCGCCGTGCGGAGATCACCGACGGCTTCTGCTTTGCATTCTACAATGAGGGCAGCAGCGCAGCGCCCGATCTGACGCTCACGGACGGCGGCACCGTGCTCACGGAGGGGAAGGATTATGTGCTCCTGCTCATGGACCGCGACGTACCCGGCAAGACCACGCTGATGGTCACCGGTCTCGGGCGCTATTATGGCACAGCGACGAAGAGCTATGAGCTCGTTTACAGCGGCAGCAAGCTGAAGGGCACGGAGCTCACCGTCGGCGAGACAGTTTCCGTGAACACTGCCGACAGCCGCGTGACCTATATGTATTTCCGTGCGGAGGCGGGCAAGACCGTCAGCGAGGAGGTACGCTACCGCATTCTGGCAAAGAAAAAGAGCGGCAGTGTGCTGAAATATTCGGTCTATGCCTATGACGACGCGCTCGGCACCTTCTCGCTGGAGCAGCCTGTCAGCGACCAGCAGCTCAATGACTTCGAGCTGAAAAACGGCACGTACTGCATCGCGTTCTTCAGCCGGTACGGCGATCTGACAGGTGAATCGGATGTGACTGTGCTCGTGCCCTATAATCTTGAGAAGGCGGCAGTCACGGTCGGCGATATGCCCTACACCGGCGCGGATGTCTACCCGCCGATCACTGTGACGGCAGAGGACGGCACAGAGCTCACGGCAGGCACGGATTATACTGTGCAGTATCCCGAGCGGCACACGCTCTTCGGCACGACCCGTGCGGTGATCCGTCCGACGAACACTTCCTACAATTCCTATAACGATGAATTCGAGATCTATGTCGATCTGCCGGAGGACGCGCCGGAGATCACGCCCGGTGCGCATGAGGCGGTTGTCACCTTCGAGGACCGGCTCGCGTTCTATCGCCTGACCGCGGAAACGGAGACGACCTATACGCTTTCCTCGACCGATGTTGCCGATGAGGTGCTGCGCGTCTTCACGGCGGATGCGGAGATGATCGGGCAGGATTACGGGCATCATCCGAAGGCAGTCTCCTTCACGGTGCCTGCCGGGGAGACCCGCTGGCTGCTCGTGAAATTCAACGGCACAGACCGCTGCGGCACGGTGCATTTCCGGCTCGATACCGATTTCCGCCGTTTGCAGGACTGTGAGATCGTCTCGGAGCCTGTGCTCTGGACGGGTGAGCGCGTGCTGCCGCAGGTTACTTTCCGCGACGGGGATTACGTCTTGCAGGAGGGGAAGGATTACAGCCTGCGCTACACGGAATATGATACGCGCATCGGAACAGCAAATGCGAATTTTGTCGGCATCGGAGATTATTTCGGCACATGCGATGTGGAATACTTTATCGTATCGCCCGATCTGCTGGCGGATGCATCGCTCGAAGCGATGCCGATCGCGCTCGACACGCCCGATCGCCCGGCCCCCGATCTGGAGGAGGAATATGTCGTTGTGCGGTATACCGCGGGCTTTGACGATGAGATGCTGCTGACCGTGCTGCAAAGCAGCTGCAAGCTCAATGTGCAGCGCTATGATGCAGAGGGACATTTCGCAGAGAGTGTATTCGCGCAGCCGAGCGGCGAGATGGGATTCTCGCTGAAGGCAGGGGAGACCTGCTATCTGCTCTTCTCGGCGCAGGATCTCTCCGGCAGCAACCAGAGCTTCCGCTTCTCGCTCTCTGACCCGGGCTGCCCGACCTTCCGCACCGTCAGCGACACGGCGCACGGCGTGACCTACCGCGTCTTTCCGTCGCTCGGCATCGCGGAGGTCTACAAAATCAATTCGGCACTTGATGCGGTCACACTTCTGCCGGAAGCGGACGGCGTTCCCGTGACATGGGTGACGGAGGGGCTCTTCATCTATATCCCGCAGGAAACTGTGGTCTACGGCTATGCGGGCTGTGCCGCTGCGGACTATGCCGCGGAATACGGTTTTGTGTATGTGCAGCTCCCCGCGGAGGAGACCGCAGAGCCGCATGACCTGAACGGCGACGGCGCATGCACGCTCGCAGACGCTGTGCTGCTCTCGCATATCCTCGGCGAACACGCGGGCACGGCAGCGGCAGAATGGCAGCTCACACGCGCCGATGTGAACGGCGACGGAACGCTCGATCTTCGGGATCTGCGTGCCCTGTTCACGCTTTTGCAGTGAGTGATTTCAATGACTTTTCTGCGGCTTTTCACAGAATCTCCATAATTCTCAGATATAATATGCGAAGAAAAAACACAGGGAAATGCACGGGAAAACGGGCATCCGAAGGGATAGAAAGGATGACGCGATATGTGCAGTCACAATCTGAGACGCCTGCTCGCAGCGCTTGCGGCAATGACCGTTCTGCTCGGTGCGGCAGGCTGTGCGGAGCAGAGCCCGGAGGCGGGCAGCTCCGCTGAAACAGCGACATCTTCGCAGGCGGAGGAACACAGTGCAGCGGAAAGCAGCGCGGAGAAAACCGGCGAGGCAGCGCCGTCTGTGAACGCGCAGGCAGCCGCGCTCCCGGAGATCAGCCTCAGCAAATGGGACACAAAAACCGACTGGGATGACAGCGCCGTCACGGTAACGCTCAGCGGCAGCAGCATCACGGCTTCAGCGTCTGAGGGGCTTCAGATCGCGGGCAGCGTGCTCACAATCACAAAGGGGGGCACCTATGTCCTCTCAGGCACACTCGATGACGGCAGGGTGATCGTGAATCTCGCAGACAGCACGGATAAGGTGCAGCTTGTCCTGAACGGTGCGCAGATCACCAGCAAGTCAAGTTCGCCGCTTACGGTCATGCAGGCGGATAAGACCGTGCTCACGCTCGCTGCGGGCACGGAGAACGCACTCACCGACGCGGCGGAATATACCGAATTTGATGAGGAAGCCGCAAGCGAGGAGGAATCCGCGTTTCCGAATGCCTGTATCGCCTCAAAGGATGATCTCACGGTGAACGGCAGCGGCAGCCTGACTGTCACCGGCAATTATAACAACGGCATCCACTGTAAGGATGATCTGAAGCTGGTCGGCGGCAATGTGACTGTCAGGGCGGCAAACCACGGTGTCCGCGGCAATGATTCCGTGCAGATCTGTGACGGTACGCTCGACATCACATCGGGCGGTGACGGCGTGAAAACATCGACTGCGGATACGGACGGCAAGGGCTGTATTCTCATGGCAAACGGCAGCGTGACCGTCAATGCGGAGCAGGACGGCTTCGATGCTGCGGCGGTGCTCGGCGTGACCGGCGGTACGCTCCGCATCACGGCGGGCGGCGGCACGGCAAATGCGGCGGCGCACAGGGATGATATGACGGGCGGCGGCTTCGGCGGGCGCGGCGGACGCGGCGGCTGGGGCGGCTCCGAAAACCGGGGCGAAACCGGCAGCTTCGGCGGCGATGTGCAGACCGATGCGGATGACACGGCATCTGTCAGCACGAAGGGACTGAAGGCAGCGGGTGCGCTGACGGTCAGCGGCGGT
>JAEEXH010000034.1 GCA_016291435.1 Oscillospiraceae bacterium | reverse complement strand
TCGGCTCATCGCATCCTGGGGCTGAATTCGGTCCCAAGGGTTTGGCTGTTCGCCAATTAAAGCGGTACGCGAGCTGGGTTCAGAACGTCGTGAGACAGTTCGGTCCCTATCTGTCGTGGGCGTAGGACATTTGAGAGGCGCTGTCCCTAGTACGAGAGGACCGGGATGGACGCACCTCTGGTGCACCAGTTGTCACGCCAGTGGCACAGCTGGGCAGCTATGTGCGGAACGGATAAACGCTGAAAGCATCTAAGCGTGAAGCCGACCTCAAGATAAGATGTCCCATCGTTTCAAACGAGTAAGACCCCTCAAAGACTATGAGGTAGATAGGTGCAAGGTGTAAGCATGGTGACATGTTCAGCCAGCGCATACTAATCGGTCGAGGGCTTTTCCTTCGCTTGATTGATTCTTGCGATCTTGCTTGCTGTTCAGTTTTCAGGATGCCTGAAAAGAAAGAGCCGGTGTTAATGGCAATGAGGTCCCACCCGTTCCCATTCCGAACACGGAAGTTAAGCTCATTCGCGTCGAAAATACTTGGATGGAGACGTCCCGGGAAGATAGATCGATGCCGGCACAGAAAACCAGAGTCTCAAAGGCTCTGGTTTTTTTCTATCTTTACGCATCTGTATTGATTTTTTTCTGCGGATGTGTTATAATGATTTCAGAATGGGGTATCGCCAAGCGGTAAGGCACCAGACTTTGACTCTGGTATTCGTAGGTTCAAATCCTGCTACCCCAATTGGGAAAGACCGATGCAAACCGCATCGGTCTTTTTCTGCGAAATCCGCCTGACGGCGGAAGAAATTGCGCCGGCGCGCAGAGAAATCCTGCGGATGGCGGTTCCCGTTTTACCACGGCATTTCCCAGAAATCATCCTGCGGACGGTCACGGTCCTCGGAGCGGTCACGGGCGTAGCGGTCGGGCTCGGAGATCTCCGGCAGCGCTGTCGTCGGCGCGGTTGTGGTATCGGGGACGGTCGGCACCGTTTCGGCCGGTGCCTGACTCGCTGCTGTGATCTGCACAGAATAATCGACCGCAGTCCCGCTTGCCTGAATAAAGCTCCCGATAACCTGCTTCGCATTCTCCGTGCAGCGCGTGTCCATTTGCTGCGATGTCCGCACGCGCCTGAGGATCTGGTCCTTCTGCTCCAGGAGCTGCGTGACATATGTGCTCACGGAATTGTCGCTGAACAGCGCGTTTTCGACATCATAGCAGCGGACAGATCCGGTGTCGAGGTCATGCGACGCGACCTGCGGCTCCGGGAGCGTCACGGTAATCGTCTTTGCATCATTATCAACTGCATAGAGAATTGCGTCCGGGTCAATCTTCATGGTGACAGTTCCGCTGTATGTGAGGATCACGGCGCTCTGCGTGAACGGCACGCGCCGCCCGAACATTTCGCTGTAATTCTCAAAGCGGTCGGATTCAGTATAATAGTATTCCTGTGTGAGCAGCGCCTCAGCGGGGCTGAGCATGCCGCGGACGGTGTTTGCGTCGAGCGGGGGAGGCGGGGGCTCGGTGGTCGTTTCTTCCGTCGTTGTTTCGGCGGTCGTGGTCGTTTCCGCGCCGGTTGTGGTTTCCTCAGAGGCGGCTGCGGCGACATCGTTTGCAGATTTGCGGCTTGCAGGATCGCTGTCCTGCGTCATGACTTTATAGAGCAGTGTGCCGCCGACTGCGCAGCCGACGAGCAGCCCGGAGAGTGAATAGAGCACGATCTGTGCCGCTGTCTTGTGCGATTCCTTCATGTGCGCATCCTTTCCCAGTCTGACAGTATGCCATTACGATGAGTATAGCATAAAACTGCCCTGCGGTCAAGGCTTGTACCGAATCGTGATGAAACTGATACTGATTTTGTAAGATTTATTACAGAGAGGTGACAGAAACGCCGGTTCTGTTTGCGGCGGAGCGGCGTCCGAATATACATCCTGTATTTTTTTCTTACGCAATATCTGAATTGTCTCACAAAAATCGCGGGCTGAAACTGCGGTTCCCCGTGGAAACCGCAGAATTTCTCAGCTTGCCGCTCCGGACGCAAATCGTGCGTTTCCGCTGTTCTGCCCAATTTTCATGTTCTATTTTCATCAATAATGCGCGGTATGCGAAGAATCAGAACAAAAATTCGTACACTATCACAAGTAGCAGAACATATATTCGCGCTCTATGCCCGACTTTGATACGGCAATTTTGTTAAAATCAGCTATTGCTTTTTTCCACCTGATAGGGTATAATAAGATGGTATTTGTGAGAGTGCGGTTCCGCTCTCTCAGTGCGTCTGCCGAAGTTCCGGCGTACCGGCGGCGCAGGCATCTGCCGCGCAGCAGTGCAAAGCGAAAGAAATCGCCGGAGAATGGAGTATACCAATGTCAAAACTTTCCGAAAAGCTCACACAGGATTTCCTGACACGCCTTCAGACACAGTTCAATGTCACCCCCGATGAGGCGAGCGACAAGCAGATCTATCTCGCTCTCTCCGCTGTTGTCTGCGAGCTGATGCGCGCAAAGCGTCAGAAGTTCATGAACCATGTGAACTCGACCGGCGAGAAGCAGGTCTTCTATCTTTCGATGGAATTTCTGATGGGCAGATCTCTGAAGACCAGCCTTTATAATCTCGAGCTTGCTGACGATGTGGAGAAGTTCCTCAAAAAGTTTGATATCAATCTTGACCGCGTCTACGATTATGAGCCGGACGCAGGTCTCGGCAACGGCGGCCTCGGCAGACTCGCTGCATGTTATCTTGACGGTCTTGCAACGACCGGCTACCCGGCAACGGGTCACTCCATCTGCTATGAGTACGGCATCTTCAAGCAGAAGCTCGAGGAGGGCTGGCAGACGGAGCTCCCCGATAACTGGCTCCCCGGCGGCGAGGTCTGGCTCGACCCGAGACCCGAGCAGGCAATCGAGGTTCACTTCGAGGGCGACCTTGAGGAATACTGGGATCAGCAGTATCATCATGTTTCCCATATCAATTACAGCACTGTCACCGCAATCCCCTATGATATGTATGTCTCCGGCTACAACAGCAACGCAGTCTCCGTGCTGAGACTCTGGGCTGCAAAGGCGCCGAGCTTCGATATGGCAATGTTCAACCAGGGCGACTATTCGCAGGCGCTCGGTCAGAATTCCATCGCAAATGCGATCTCCAAGGTGCTTTATCCGAATGACAACCACCTCGAGGGCAAGTCTCTGCGTCTGCGTCAGCAGTATTTCCTCTGCGCGGCTGCCGTCGGCGATATCGTCACCAACCACATGAATGTCTACGGCACGCTGGATAACCTCGCTGACAAGGTCGCAATTCATATCAATGACACACACCCGACCCTTGCGATTCCGGAGCTCATGCGCATTCTGCTCGATGACTGCGGCTACGGCTGGGACAAGGCGTGGGAAATCACCACGAAGGTCTTTGCTTACACAAACCACACTGTCATGGCAGAGGCGCTGGAGAAGTGGGATGTCAACCTGGTGCGCCGCATCATTCCGCGCATCTTCTCCATCATCGTCGAGATCAACAACCGCTACTGTGCACAGCTCTTTGAGAAGAACGGCGGCAACGGCGATCTCACGACCCGCATGTCCATCATTCAGGATAACCTGATCCACATGGCGCGTCTCTGCGTTGCAGCTTCGCACAATGTCAACGGCGTTTCCAAGCTGCACTCCGAGATCATCAAGGATTCTGTCTTCCACAATGAATTCTGCGTGACGCCTGAGAAGTTCACGAATGTCACCAACGGCATCGCTTACCGCAGATGGCTGTATCAGTCGAATCCGGGGCTCACGAAGCTCCTCAGAGAGACCATCGGCAGCGGCTTCCTCAAGAACGGCGCTGAGCTCGAAAAGCTCCGCAAGTTCCAGGATGACCCCGAGGTGCTCGACAAGCTGATGGCGGTCAAGCGCAGCAACAAGGCGGAATTCGCAAAGTATGTGAAGTCGAAGAGCGGCATCGTTCTCAATCCGGACAGCGTCTTCGATGTGCAGGTCAAGCGTCTGCATGAGTATAAGCGCCAGCACCTGAACGCCCTCAATATCATGGCGGATTATCAGATGCTGCTCGACAATCCCGACATGGAATTTGCGCCGAAGACCTATATCTTCGCGGCAAAGGCAGCACCGGGCTATTATCTCGCAAAGCAGATCATCAAGATGATCTGGGCGCTCTCTGAGGAGATCCGCCAGAATCCGCGCATCAAGGATAAGCTCTCCGTCGTCTTCCTCGAGAACTACTGCGTTACGCTCTCTGAGCTGCTGATGCCGGCTTCCGATTTCTCCGAGCAGATCTCGCTCGCGGGCACCGAGGCTTCCGGCACGGGCAACATGAAGCTGATGCTCAACGGCGCTGTCACCATCGGTACGCTCGACGGCGCAAATATCGAGATCAAGGAAGCTGCGGGCGATGAGAATATCATCATCTTCGGCATGAAGACCGAGGAGGTCAATCAGCGCAAGCCCGGCTACAAGCCGCAGGATATCTACAATCATCACGGACTCATCCGCACATGCGTGGACCGCATGACGAACGGCATCAACGGCTGCCAGTTCAACGAGGTCGCACAGTCGCTGAAGACGCAGGATCCGTACATGGTTCTTGCAGACTTCGACAGCTACCGCGCAGCACAGGCTTACGCTGCACAGTGCTATGCCGACAAGCAGCGCTTTGCGAAGATGAGCCTCAACAACATCGCAGGTGCAGGCATCTTCTCGGCAGACCGCGCTGTCACCGAGTATGCAAAGAATATCTGGCATCTGTAATCCTGAATATGAGCTTTATGAGGTGCGGGCGGTCGGTTGATCGTCCGCATTTTTTTGAGAATCCCACACAGAAAGAAGAACGCATATGAGACCAATCTATGACAGCTGGGACCGCGCCTACAAGACAGTATTCGGCGCGCTCCGTCAGAACGAACCCTGTACCTTTACCATCTGCCTGCCGAAATCGACCGTGCTCGACACAAACCCGATGATGGTGCTCTACCGTCCCGGGATGAAGGAGCGCTTTATCCCGATGAACACGGTCTGTGAGAGCGGTGATTATGTCTATTATTCCACCACGACCTCCGCACGCTTCATCGGTGTGCATTACTACTACTTCTCGTTTATCGTCGGCGGGCAGTGGCACTGGATCAAGAAGATCTCCGCGCACGAGGGCGGCGAAAACGATCAGGGCGGGCTCTTTCAGCTCACCGTCTGCGACGATGAATTTGAAACGCCGGATTTCTTAAAGGGCGGCGTGATGTATCAGATCTTTCCCGACCGCTTCTGCCGCAGCGGACAGCCGCATGACAATATTCCGTCGGGCAGAGTGCTCCGCGATGACTGGGGCGGGACACCGTGGTATAAGCCGGACGAGAACGGGCATGTCTGGAACAACGACTATTTCGGCGGCGACCTCGCGGGCATCATGATGAAGCTGCCGTATCTCAGCGAGCTCGGCGTCACCTGCATCTATCTCAATCCGATCTTTGAGTCGCACGAGAACCACCGCTACAACACCGCGAATTACCGCAAGGTTGACCCGCTGCTCGGCACGAATGAGGACTTCCGGGCGCTCTGCGAAAAGGCGAAGGAATACGGCATCTCGATCATTCTGGACGGCGTGTTCTCGCACACAGGAGCCGACAGCATCTATTTCAACAAGTTTAACCGCTACCCGAACGAGGGTGCCTATAATTCCCCGAACAGCCCCTATTTCAAGTGGTACAGCTTCATGCACTACCCCGACACCTATGAGGCGTGGTGGGGCATCGACACGCTGCCGAATGTCAACGAAAATGAGCCGGAATACACCGACTATATCTGCGGCAAGGGCGGTGTGCTTGAATACTGGATGAGTCTCGGTGCGGCAGGCTACCGTCTGGATGTTGCCGATGAGCTGCCGAATGAATTTCTCGACCGTCTGCATGACTGCGTGAAGCGCTATGACGGCGATCACATCGTCATCGGCGAGGTCTGGGAGGATGCTTCGACGAAGGAAGCCTACGGCGAAAAGCGCCGCTATCTGCTCGGCGGACAGCTCGATTCTGTGATGAACTACCCGTTCCGCACGGCGATCATGCGCTGGATGGGCGGCTGCGCACCGCATGAATTCGTGGACGGCATCATGACGATTCTCGAAAACTATCCGAAGTGCGTCTGCGATGTGCTGATGAACTTTGTCTCGACCCATGACATTGAGCGTGCGATCACGGTGTTCGGCGGGGAATCCTCTGCGGGCAAGAGCAAGGACTGGATGAGTGAGCGGAGACTGGATCCGCAGCAGTACGACATCGGCAAAAAGAAGCTGAAATGCGCAATGGTGCTGCAATTCTTCCTGCCGGGCGTCCCGAGCATCTACTACGGCGATGAGGCGGGGCTTGACGGCTACGGTGACCCCTTCAACCGCCGCTGCTATCCGTGGGGGCACGAGGATCATGAGCTGATTGCCTACACGCAGGAGCTCTCGCGCATCCGTCACTCCTCTGAGGTGTTTGTTGACGGTGCGCTGAAATTCCTCTGCGTCGAGGAGGACTATGTCGTCTTCGCACGTTACTCCGCTGAGCGGGCACAGGCTGTCATCACAGCGCTGAACCGTGCAGGGCATGAGGTCTGGATTGAGGCTGCAAGGATCCCGTTCATCGGCATGTGCAGCACAATGGAGACCCTGCACGGCATCTTTGAGGACGGCTATGTGAAGCTCCCGCCGTATGAGTTCTGCACTGTGCGTGCGGATCTCTGAGGTGCGCCGTGCTGCCGTTTCCGCATCCCGTGACCTGTGTCCACTGCGGCACGGAGATGCAGTATGTGAAGGTTGAACAGTGGAGTCCGAGCAATCTGCTTCTGCGGCAGCTCCAGAAAATTGCAGACGGCGCCGGTGTGCGCGTCTATCACTGCAAGAACTGCGGTAAGGTGGAATTCTTCAAACAGCCGGCGGAGAAAAAACAATCCGCCTGCAAATAACATGAAAAAGGAGCGATCACGATGAAATTCTACAAAAACGAAGCGACCGGCGAATTCACGGCAGTGCGCGAGGGCGAGGCCTTCGATGCAGCCGGCATGACCGAGGTCATCCCGAACACGACCGATGCGGCGAAGGAAAAGCATGTGCCGGTCATCACCCGCGAGGGGCAGACCGTCACTGTTGCGGTCGGCGATGTCGCACACCCGATGCTGGAGAATCACTATATCCAGTGGATCCTGCTGGAAACGAAGAACGGCGAACAGCGTGCGGAACTCAGCCCCGGCGAGGAGCCCTGCGCACAGTTCTTTGTCGAGGAGGAGGACGAGGTGCTCGCAGCCTACGAGCTCTGCAATCTGCACGGGCTCTGGAAGGGCACACTGTAAATCCTGTCAGCGAGCGGGAAGACAGAAATCAACAGAAAAAGTGAGGATATGGAAATGGCAGCAAATTACACAGCGCTTTCGGGCGCAGAGATCGTCAAAAAGGTTCGCGGGAGAAATATCCGCAGCATCGTGCTCTGTGTGCTGGGATGCCTTGCGAGCGTCGGCATCCTGATCTTTGCGGGCATCGAGATCCGCAACAATGAGATCGGCTATGCGCTGATGGCATTTATCGTCGGGCTGATCTTCCTGCTCGGGTGTATTTTCAGCATATCGAAGCCGCTGAAGACCCTGCAAAATGTCGAAGAAAGCCGCATCTTCCGCAAGTTCGGCACGCCCGATGAGCTGGCTTCGCGCATCTCCGAGGGCAGCATGCAGCCCTTCTTCCAGACTTCGCAGACACTTGTTACTGACAGCTTTATCATGAAGCACGGCGATTTCGAGAGCTTTAAGCCTTTCGAGGACATCGTCCTCATCTACAAGAAGGAGCACAGCACCAACGGCATCAAGGACAGCGTTTTTCTGGTCGCCTATGACAGATTCGGCGATTCCGTTGACTATCCCTTCAAGCTCGGCAAGAAGCATGCGGGCGAGATGGATGCCGTCGCAAATCTGATCGCACAGCATGCGCCGGAATGCCGGTTCGGCTACACGCAGGACAATCTCCGCTATGTGAAGGAGCATGCACAGCAGATCTGAAAGAAATGTGACGGAATATTGTGCGGGATTCTGCCGCAACATGTGCAGAGTGACGAAAATCTGGGCGAATTCATGCGGAATGCTTGCAATTCTTTGTGAAAAGTGGTAAAATACAGTATAGAGAAATATAGATGAACAAAGACCGGAAACGACTTCCGGTCTTTCTTGTTGCATCATCCGGCAGAAGGAGATTTCTACCATGAAGATCAAAAAATTCGGAAGCACCGAAGCAAAGATCTATGAGCTGGTGCATCCCATCGCAGAGGAGCAGGGGCTCATCGTCTGGGATGTGCGCTTTGAGAAGGAGGGCGCGGTCTGGTATCTGCGCGTGCTGCTTGATCATGCAGAGCGCAGCGTCAATATCACCGACTGCGAGAATGTCACCCGCCCGCTCAACAAGCTGCTTGACGAGCTCGATCCGATCCCGCAGAGCTATACGCTTGAGGTCGGCTCGGCGGGGCTGGAGCGCGAGCTCATCCGCGAGACGCATTTTGACGCCTGCGAGGGCAGCAGAGTGCGCGTCCGGCTGATCCGTCCCGCTGCGGACGGCGCAAAGGAGCTGCTCGGTACGCTTATTTCCTGCGACAAGGACACTGTCACCGTCGATACCGGCGCAGAGGAGCCGGCTGCGGTGCCGCTTGCCGGCGTTGCATTTGTCCGCCTTGCCGATTATGATGAGGAGACACTCGCCCGCGAGCTGCGCGAATGATGAAATATACGGAGCGCCCGCGCACTGCGGAACGCGCACTCGCCCGCGAGCTGCGGGAATGACACCATGATTTCGATTCCGCGGGGACGGAATTGCGATACTAGAGAGGAGTAAAGAAACCATGAACAATGAGTTCTTTGAGGCACTGGATGCGCTCGGCACCGAAAACAGCGTGGAGCTGGAGCTGCTGGTCGAGAAGATCACGGCGGCTGTGCTGAAGGCGGCACAGAAGGCGTACCCCTACGCAGAGGATGACGATATCCGCGTGGAGATCGACCCCGCCGCACGCCGCTTCGATATCTTCATGAAGAAGAGCGTTGTCGAGGGCGAGCCGAAGACCGACTATGAGGTCAGCTTCGAGCAGGCGAGACTCTACGACCCGAACTGCGAGCTCGGCGATCTCGTCGAGTGCCCGCTGGACCCGGTCGCGTTCGGCAGAAACAATGCGCAGGTCGCAAAGCAGAGCATCCGCGGCGATCTCCGTGCGATCAACCGCCAGCAGGTGCTGGAGAAGTTTGAGAGCAAGGAGCATGAGATCATCACCGTGCGCGTTACGCAGATCGACCCGATCCGCGGCACCGTCACCGTTGAATATGACCACACTGAGCTCTATCTCTCCCGCAATGAGCAGCTTTTCACCGAGACCGTTGTGGACGGCAAGCCCACCCGCGTCTATGAGCCGCTCAAGGAGGGCGACCTCATCAAGGTCTATGTCACGACCATCGCAAACCGCGACAAGAAGCCGATCGTCCGCATCTCGCGTGTGGACAGAGGCTTTGTCGAGAAGCTCTTTGAGCTGACGATCCCCGAGATCGCAGACGGCACCGTCACGATCCACGCGGTCTCCCGCGAGGCGGGCTTCCGCTCCAAGATCGCCGTCAGCTCCAATGATCCGAATGTCGATGCGCTCGGTACCTGCATCGGACCGCACAGCTCCCGTATCAATGCGGTGCTGCGCGAGCTCCACGGCGAGAAAATCGACATCATCCCGTATTCCGAGGATCCGGAGGAGTTCATCATCCGTGCACTCGCACCGGCACAGGTCATCTCTGCGACGCTCGATGAGGAGGGCAGAACCGCAACGGTCGTTGTGCCGAACGATCAGCTCTCGCTTGCAATCGGCAACAAGGGTCAGAACGCAAAGCTCGCCGCAAAGCTGACAGGCTACAAGATTGATATTTATCCCGAGCATCCGGATCCTGAGCCTGAGACGGAGGATGCATCCGAGGAGGATGCTGCATCTGCTGAGGAAGCATAAGATGCGGCAGAACCTGAAATGAGGTGAATGCGATGCAGCCAAAGCAGAAAAAGATCCCGATGCGGATGTGCATGGGCTGCGGCGAGATGAAGCCGAAGCGCAGTCTCATCCGTGTGGTACACCAGAAGGACGGCGCAGTGCTGCTCGATCCGGGCGGGAAGCTCCCGGGGCGCGGCGGATATATCTGCACCGATCCGGAATGCCTGAAGAAAGCGCGGAAAGCCCGCCGCTTTGAAAAGGCGTTCTCCTGCCGCATCGCCGATGAGGTCTATGATGCGCTGGAAGCGGCACTTGCCGAAGCTGCGCCGGAAGCGGAGGACGACTGAAATGCCGAACGCCGCTGACGACCGCATCACCGCGAGCCTCACGATGTGCAGGCGCGCCGGAAAGCTCCTGCTCGGCTTCGATGCCGTCAGGGATGCTTCCGCAGCCGGAAATGTCTGCTGCATTTTGCTTGCAGCGGATACATCGCCGAAAACCGAGAAGGAAACGCGGTTTTTTGCAGGGGAGATTCCCCTCAGAAAGCTGCCCTACGATATGGACGCGCTCGCTGCCTTTTTCCGGAAGCGCACGGCAGTGTTCGGCGTCACGGAACAGGGCTTTGCCCGCAAGCTGCTTTCGCTCTTGCCGGAGAAGCCGCTCAATGAACAATCCGAACCATGACATTCTCATGCCTGCCCGCATGAGGAATGTGATCAACCGAAGGGGGTAATTGCCTATGCCATCCATGAAAGTCAAGCTGAGTGATTTTGCCGCGGATCTCGGTCTGCCGGTGCAGGAGCTCGCCGATCAGCTCAAAAAGCTGGACGACAAAGCGAGAAAAGCAACCTCGCCGCTGACAGACGCAGAGATGAACTATCTGCTCGAATTCTATACGCAGGCACGGCAGGTCAGCAGCTTCGACGCCTATTTTGCCGACCGCTCCGCATCCTCTGCGCCGCAGCCCAAGGAGACCAAGAAGCCGACCCGCACCGCAAAGCCGGAGCCTGTCGCAAAGCCGCAGAAAACGGAGCCGAAGAAGGCAGCAAAGGCGGAGCCTTCACAGAAGCAGAAGCCGAAGGCATCCCCCGCAAAGGCAGAGAAGCCGCAGGAGAGCCGCGCCGCTGCGGAATCGGCAGCAGCCGTGCAGCAGCCGCCCGTGACCAAGACCGCAGCGCCCGAAACCGCGCCGGCAGCAGCGCCTGCACCGGCAGCGGAAGCAGCGGAGGCAGCACCCGCAGCACCGGCACCCGCACAGCCGCGTGTCCTGACCGCCGCGGAGACCGAGCGCCGTGCAGCAGAGCGTGCCGCGCTCTATGAGAAGCAGCAGGCGGAGAAGGCTGCACGCAAGCAGAAGGCAGCCGCTGCCCGTCAGCAGGAGCGTGCCGCGCAGCAGCCCGCAAAGCCTGCAAAGCCCGCAGGCAAGCCCGCTGCATCCGCTTCCCCGGATCCGGCACCGAGCGCAAAGCCCGCTGCGTCCGCTTCCCCGGCAGCGCCCGCCGCTCCCGCGAAGAAGCAGCAGCCGCCGCAGCCCCGCCAGACGCAGAAAAAGCCGAAGGAGCTTGCAAAGGCACAGGAGCGCGGCGAGAAGGTCAAGATCGAGGCAGGCTTCGCGACAACCACAGAGGTTCAGCCGAGCCAGCAGCGCCATATGGTCGATACCAGAGGCACCTATGTCGATCTCGACAAGTATAACGAGCGCTATGAGCAGATCGCGCCGCAGGGCAGAGGCGGCAGAAACGACAGCCTGAGCGCCAAGAAGCAGAAGATCAACCAGAAGTCGCAGCAGAGAAAGCAGATGGCACGCGGCGGCAAGCAGCGCGGCGAGACCGAGGCGGAGAAGCTCCGCAGACTGGAGCTCGAGCGTGCGAGAAAGCAGCAGCTCAAGGTGCTGATCCCTGACATGATCGTGGTCAGCGAGCTCGCAAGCCGTCTGAAGGTGCAGGTCAAGGATGTCATCAAGAAGCTCATGCTGCTCGGCGTCATGGCAAATATCAACGAAGAAATCGACTTCGACACCGCATCGCTGGTGGCGGAGGAGCTGGGTGCAAAGGTCGAGCACGAGGTCATCGTGACGATCGAGGAGCGCCTGATCGAGGATGAGGAGGATGACGCAGCGGATCTCGAGGAGCGCTGCCCGGTCGTTGTCGTCATGGGTCACGTTGACCACGGCAAGACCTCCATTCTCGACCGCATCCGTCACGCACATGTCACCGACACCGAGGCGGGCGGCATCACGCAGCACATCGGTGCATATCAGGTGACACACGAGGGCAAGACCATCACCTTCCTCGACACACCGGGTCATGAGGCATTTACCTCTATGCGCGCGCGCGGTGCGAACATCACCGATATTGCGATTCTTGTTGTCGCGGCGGATGACGGCATCATGCCGCAGACCATCGAGTCCATCAACCACGCAAAGGCGGCAGGCGTCTCCCTCATCGTTGCCATCAACAAGATGGATAAGGAAGGCGCAAACCCCGAGCGCGTCAAGCAGCAGCTCACAGAGCATGAAATCGTCTGCGAGGAGTGGGGCGGCGACACGATCTGTGTCCCGGTTTCCGCAAAGACCGGCGAGGGCATCGAGGAGCTGCTTGAGAACATCCTGCTCGTTGCAGAGGTGCGCGAGCTCAAGGCGAATCCGCACCGCAGAGCAAAGGGTACTGTCATCGAAGCACGTCTTGACAAGGGCAGAGGTCCGATCGCGACCATCCTTGTCCAGAACGGTACGCTGCACACCGGCGATGTCATCATCGCAGGCACGGCAGTCGGCAGAGTGCGCGTGATGACGAACTACAAGGGCAAGCCCGTCAAGGAGGCAGGCCCGTCGGTGCCGGTCGAGATCACAGGTCTCGCAGAGGTGCCGAGCGCAGGCGATATCTTCAACGCAGTCGAGGATGAAAGACTTGCGAAGGAGCTCGTCGAGCAGAGAAAGCATGAGGCGAAGGAGGAGCAGTTCAGCAAGTTCCGCAAGGTCACGCTGGATAACCTCTTCTCGCAGATCGCAGAGGGCGAGATGAAGGAGCTCCCGATCATCGTCAAGGCTGACGTGCAGGGCTCCGTCGAAGCAGTCACACAGTCGCTTGAAAAGCTCTCGAATGAGGAAGTCCGCGTCAAGGTCATTCACGGTGCCGTCGGTGCTGTGTCTGAGAGCGATGTCATGCTCGCAACTGCATCCAATGCAATCATCGTCGGCTTCAATGTCCGCCCGATGCCGGTTGCCGCAGAGACAGCCGCAAGAGACGGCGTCGATATCCGCCTCTACCGCATCATCTACGATGCCATCGAGGAGATCTCGACCGCTATGAAGGGCATGCTCGCGCCGAAGTTCCGCGAAGTGCAGATGGCACGCATCGAGGTGCGTCAGGTCTACCACATTTCCAGCGTCGGCACGGTCGCAGGCTGCTATGTCACCGAGGGCAAGGTCACGCGCCAGTGCAAGATCCGCGTTGTGCGTGACGGCATCGTTGTGGCTGAGGATGCGATTGACTCGCTCCGCCGCTTCAAGGACGATGTGAAGGAAGTCGCGACCGGCTACGAGTGCGGCATCTCGCTCGAGAAGTTTGCGGATATCAAGGAAGGCGATGTGCTCGAGGCGTTCATCATCGAGGAGTACCGCGAGGAGTAACAGAATGAACAGATCGGCAGCCGGTTTTCCGGTGCCGGTCTGCCATAGATAAAACAGATGGATTGAAAATAGGAGGGTATATCATGGACACGCAGAGAATGAGCAATGCCGATATGATCCAGTATTGCAACGAAGCACTTGCATGGGATGATTTCGGCCCGATCGACACCCTGTTCTTTGAGACCGTCAAGCGCATTCTGCTCGGCGAGATCAGTCCGATCGAGGAGGAACAGGATCCCGACGATATCTTCGATGAGGAGGGCTTCTTCAACGAAACGGATTCCGTCGGTGACTACTACAATCCCGATACCGAGGGCGGCTCGATCACATTCTGACCGTCCGCACACGCGAAAGGAGCGTGCGACATGGCAGGCTATAAGATTGACAGAGTGCAGGAGGATATCCTGCGTGAGCTGACCGCAATCCTGCGGGAGCTCAAGGATCCGCGCATCACCCCGGACCTGACGGTCGTGCGGGCGGAGCTTTCCGGCGATATGGGGCACTGCAAGGCGTATGTCTCAAGCCTTTCGGGGCTCGATCACGCGAAGGAAGCGTGTAAGGTGCTGAAATCGGCATCCGGCTTTATCCGCAGAGAGCTGTTTGCACGGCTGAAGCTGCGCAAGTCGCCGGAGCTGCATTTCATCGCGGATGATTCCATCGCGTATGCAGCCGACATCAGTGAGATGCTCAGTGATCTCGGGCTGCACGGCGGCGTCGGCGCAGAGGCTGCGGAAGGCGGATCCGGCGAAGAAGAATAACGACAGGGGAGTTAGGAGTGAGGAATGTGGGATTGTGCTGCCGGAATACGGCACGCTGCGTGCGGCTGAAAGCAAAGCCGGCGCACCCGGTTCCCCGATCCTGACTCCCTGCCCTTTGAAGAAAGGAGCGGATCTTGCATGGAGCATGAGACCTGCCGGGAAATCGGCACGGCGGAGACGCTCGCAGTTCTGCGGTCGCTTGAGGATGCTGAAATCCTCATTCACCGTTCCCCGGACGGCGACTGCATCGGCAGCGGCTATGCGCTGTATCACCTGCTGAAACGCTTTGGCATCCGGTCGCGCGTTTGCTGCGCAGACCCGATCCCCTCGCTGTATGACAGCATTACCGCGGGCGTGACCTTTGAAGATTTCCCCGCGAAAATGTATATTTCTGCGGATGTTGCCGACCGGAAGCTCTTCGGGGAGCTGCCGCAGAAGGATGCGGAGATCGCACTCTGCATCGACCACCATGTTTCCAATACGCATTACGCGAAGCTGCTGCACTGGGATCACAATGCCTCTGCGGCATGCGAGGTGCTCTATGAACTGATGCGGGCGCATGATCTGCCGCTGACGCGCGAGATCGCCCTCTGCCTCTATATCGGCATGGCGACCGATACCGGCTGCTTCCAGTTCTCGAACGCGGGCGCCGGCACCTTTGCGGCAGTCGCGGAGATCAAGCGGCAGTATCCCGATCTGCCGTATGCGCGGCTGAACCGGGAGCTCTTTGTCATGAAGGCGCCTGGGCGCATCGCGCTCGATGCCTCGCTGATGCAGAATATCCGTATCTCGGAGGACGGCAGAGTCGCGCTGATCTTTGCCTCTGCGGATCTGCTCCGTTCCCTGAAGGTGACCGAGGAGGACACCGACGGCATGGCGAATCTGCCGATGCAGGTGCGCGGCGTAGAGGTCGGCATCACCGTGAAGCAGAAGCCGGACGGCAGCTACCGCATTTCGATGCGCGGCGGCGATGATGCGAATGTCTCCGTGATCGCACAGCATTTCGGCGGCGGCGGACATGTCAAGGCGAGCGGCTGCTCAATCGCAGACGGTGACCCGGAGGATGTCTGCGGGATGCTGATGGACGTTGCTTCTGCGATGCTCAGGGGGCAGACAGAGGCATGATCGAAAGCGGCATTCTTGTGATGAATAAGCCGCAGGGCTTCACATCCTTTGATGTGATCGGGAAGCTGCGCGGTATTCTGAAAATGAGAAAGCTCGGGCATACGGGCACGCTGGACCCGATGGCGACCGGCGTGCTGCCGGTGCTGATCGGCAGGGCGGCACGCGCCTGCGATATTCTGCCCGATGAGCGGAAGGCTTACCGTGCGGGGTTTCAGCTCGGCACGGTCACCGATACGCAGGACAGCACGGGCACAGTGCTCGAAACGCACGCATTTGCGGGTATTACGGCGGAGCAGCTCCGGGACGCATTCTCTGCGCTCACGGGTGAGATTCAGCAGATTCCGCCGATGTATTCCGCGGTGCAGGTGAACGGCAGGCGGCTCTATGAGCTTGCGCGGCAGGGCAGGGAGATCGAACGCCCTGCGCGCACGGTGTTTGTGGAACGCATCACGCTGACGGCGTTTGATGCGGAGACCGGCACCGGTACCGCTGAGATCTGCTGCGGAAAAGGCACCTATGTCCGCACGATTCTGCATGACATGGGGCAGGTGCTTCGGTGCGGAGCCTGCATGACGGCGCTCACGCGCACGGCGGCATGCGGCTTCACGCTCGATGACGCATACAGCTTTGCGGAAGTGCAGCAGGCAGCGGACGAAGACCGCTTGGAGCCGCTCATCATCCCGACGGACAGGCTTTTCACGGCTCTGCCGGCGCTCACGCTCAGCGCGGGGCAGACAAGGCTTTACCGCAGCGGCGTGCAGCTCGATGCGGGGCGGGTCTGCGGGGTATGCGGGGATGCGGAGCTGTACCGCATCTATGCCGATGACGGCAGCTTCCTCGGGCTGGCGGCGCTTGACCGCACAGCCGGCACGGTCAGGGTATATAAAAATCTGTGAGAGGAGAGAGAACCGTATGACAGGGGCACAGAACCGGCCGCCCAGAATGCCGGACAGACGGCAGGGAGATCATATCACGGCGGCACTCGGCGTTTTCGACGGCGTACATCTCGGACACAGGCGCGTGCTGGCACATGCCGCGGCGCTCGGCAGATGCCATGCCGTGACCTTTGCAGCGGATTCCATGCCCGAAAAGCAGGGGCGTCCGATGCGCTATATCTATACTGACGAGCAGAAGAAGCGTCTGCTCATGACCTGCGGCGCGGATGCAGTCTTTGCACTGCCCTTCGGCGAGATCGGTGCGCTCTCGGGCGAGGCGTTCTGCCGTGAGATCCTCCGCGACAGATTACAGGTCGATGTGGTCGTCTGCGGACATGACTACCGCTTCGGGCACAAGGCATCCTGCACTGCGGCGGATCTCATACGCTTCGGGCAGAAGCTCGGATTCCGCGTCGATCTGGTCGATGAGGTGCGCGATGATGACGACGCGCTTGCCGTCTCCTCAAGCCGCATCCGCTTTTTGCTGGAGAGCGGCGAAATCACCCAGGCAAACAATCTGCTCGGGTCTGATTACCAGATCATGACGCAGGTCGTCACCGGGCAGCAGCTCGGGCGCACGATCGGCATTCCGACTGCGAATCAGGTCTTCGAGCGCTGGCAGTGCGTCCCGCACCACGGTGTCTATGCCTCCTTCGCGGAGATCGGCGACATCTGGGTGCCGGCGATCACGAATATCGGCATGCGTCCGACTGTGATGAGCAATGCTGCGGAGCCGGTCGCGGAGACCCATCTGATCGGCTGGAGCGGAGAGCTGGTCGGCACGCTTCTGCCTGTTACACTCTGCAAATTCATCCGCCCCGAGCGGAAATTTGACTCGGTCGATGACCTTGCGGCACAGATCCGGCGCGACATCCAGACGCGCAAGCGGCTTCTGCCCGCAGACGGCATCGGCGAGGCGGCTGCGATCAATTTTCTCTGAGTGAACACCGGATTATCACATTCAGGGACTACAATGATATGCGGCATAATCTTCGCATCCCAAAGATGAAAGGAAGGAATCTTCATGATCGAAGTGCGGAATCTGACGAAGCACTACGGCGACAAGCATGCGGTCAACAACATCAGCTTCACGGTCGAGGACGGTGAGATCCTCGGCTTCTTAGGACCGAACGGCGCCGGAAAATCCACCACGATGAACATGCTTACAGGCTATATTTCCTCTACCTCGGGACAGGCGCTCATCAACGGCGTCGATATTCTCGAGGATCCGATCAAGGCGAAGTCCTACATCGGCTATCTTCCCGAGCTCCCGCCGCTCTATGTTGACATGACGGTGAAGAGCTATCTGAATTATGTCTACGATCTGAAAAAATGCAAGCTCCCGCGCCGCGCTCATCTCAATGAGGTCATGGCGCTGACAAAGGTTTCGGATGTGGCAGACCGTCTGATCAAGAACCTCTCGAAGGGCTACCGGCAGCGTGTCGGTCTCGCACAGGCGCTGATCGGCAATCCGCCTGTCCTGATCCTCGATGAGCCGACGGTCGGCATGGACCCGCGCCAGATTCAGGAGATTCTCTCGCTGATCAAGAAGCTCGGCAAGAACCATTCCGTGATCCTCTCGTCGCATATCCTGAGCGAGATTCAGGCGACCTGCGACCGCATCATCATCATCAACAAGGGCGTTGTCGCCGCGCATGACACGACCGACAACCTCTCGAAGAATATCTCCACCGATCACCGCGTCATCGCCCGCATCGAGGGTCCGCGTGAGGAGATCATCAAGGCGATCCGCAACATCGAGGGCATCAAGTATGTCCGCGCCGATATGGAGCGCGAAGCGGGCGTCTATGAGTATGAGATCGAGGCAGCGCCGGATCAGGATATCCGCCGCGACCTCTTTGACATCGTCACGGAGCATCACTGGTATCTGCTCGGGCTGCGCTCTGCGGAGCTGACGCTCGAGGATGTGTTCCTCAAGATCACAATGGGCGAGGGCATTATCGTGCCTTCTGCCGAGGATAAGAAGGGAGCGAAGGCATAATGGGCGCAATTTACAGACGCGAGGTCGGTGCGTTCTTCACATCGAGCATCGCTTATATCTTTCTCTGCGTATTCTGGCTGATCTCCGGATTTTTCTTTGTCCAGTCCTGCCTCTACTACGCGACAACTGATATGTCCGGCATGTTCCAGAGCCTGTTTCTGGTCATTGTCATTCTGATTCCGCTGCTGACGATGCGTCTGTTCAGCGAGGAGAAGAAGCAGAAGACCGAGCAGGGTCTCCTGACGGCGCCGGTCAGTCTCGGCGGCATCGTCATGGGCAAGTATTTTGCCGCACTGACGCTTTACACCATCGGTCTGCTGATGACCTTTGTCTATGCGATGATCCTGAGCGCTTACGGCGTGGTTGAATGGGGCATCGTCTTTGCAAACTTCCTCGCCCTCTTCCTGATGGGCGGCGCATTCATCGCAGTCGGCCTGCTGATCTCCGCGCTGACGGAAAACCAGATCGCGGCGGCTGTCGCGAGCTTTGTCGTGCTGATGCTGCTCTTCATGCTCGACAACATCGCAGCGCTGATCCCGGTGCAGTGGATCTCGACTGCGCTCGGCTACCTGTCCTTCCGCAACCGCTACTATGCGATCACCTACGGCCTTTTCAATGTGTCTACGGTGCTCTTCTATGTCAGCGTAGCCGCGATTTTCAATTATCTGACCGTCCGCGTGTTCGAGCGCAGACGCTGGAGCTGAGGAGGTGTGTGTCATGAGCAAGAATCAGAACGAGGATCCGAAGAAGCAGCTTGAGGAGGCGGCAGAGGCATCTGAAGAGACTGCCGCAAGCACCGCGGAGATTGAAGCAGCAGAGGAGCCTTCTGCAAAAAAGAAGCACGAACGCACACCCGAGGAGGATGCAGAGCGTGCACTCAACAAGGTCAAGCGCCGCAAGAAGCTGAAATACGGCACACTGGCAACGGTGATTACCGTGGTCGTCATCGCGATCGTCGTGGTCGCAAATGTCATCTCGAATGTGCTCGACAAGCGCTATAACTGGAACATCGACCTCACATCGTCCGGCCTCTATGAGATCGACGAGCAGACGGTCAGCTATCTGAACCAGCTTACCACCGACATTGATGTCGCGGTCATGGCGGAGGAGTCCTACTACAACACGAACAGCAAGTTCAAGGTTGTGCAGGAGACGCTCAACCGGTTCGCGGCAGAGTCGAACGGTCATATCACCATCAAGTATATCGACATGACGCAGAATCCGGATGCCGTGAAGCCGTATTCCGACTACTACTCCGGCGAGTTCGCCGAGGGCGATGTCGTGATGAAGAACGGCGAGCTCGTCCGTGCGGTCTCCTTCGATGACCTCATCAAGACCGAGCAGAGCTACGACTACACGAACTATCAGAATCCGGTCGTGACGAAGTATTCCTTCATCGGTGAGCAGAGCCTGCTCTCTGCCATCATGGGCGTCACCGATCTGAATCCGATCACCATTGCCTTCCTCGACAAGATGAACGGCGGCAGCACCTACAACCAGAACGATATTCTCTGCTACAACACCATGCAGGAGCTGCTTGAGAAGAACAACTACAAGGTGCAGTCGCTCGATATTTCCACCGACGCGATCCCCGAGGAATGCACCGTTGCGATTCTGCCGGGTCCGTCCAGCGACCTGACCGAAGCACAGATCCAGAAGCTCACCGACTTCCTCTACAACGGCGGACAGTACGGCAAGAAGCTGCTCTATTTCGCAAGCCCCTATCAGGGCGAGACCAAGAAGCTCGATGAGTTCCTCGAGGTCTGGGGCATCGGCATCGGGCAGGATCTCGTGCTCGAGGGCAACACCGCTTCCGCACAGTATGTCCAGATTGCGGTCGCGGGCAGAGGCATCAACGCAAACTCCGTGCCGATCGTCACACCGACCGACGCAGAGGTCAACAAGAATCTCGTCGCATCGAAGCAGCCGCTCGTTGCGCCGTACTGCCGCAATGTCAAGCAGCTCTTTGAGACCAATTCCGGCAGAACGACCAAGGCACTGCTCACCACCGCAGACACCGCATTCCTCTATGCGCCGTCTGAGGATGAGAACACGGAATTCGATCCGTCCACAGCAGAGCACGGCACCTTCAATGCAGCCGTGATCGGCACGCAGTCCTTCTCGGTTGACAATGTCGTGAAGTCCAGCGATGTCGTCGCATTCGGCTCGGCATGGTTTGTGGATTATGTCATCTCCGGCATGAAGGCATATGACAACCCGAATTACTTTGTCGGACTCATGAACAGCCTGACCGGCAAGGAGGGCATGATCACGATTGCGGAGAAGTCGCTCGATATGACGACCATCCAGATCAGCGAGGGCGCCGTGAAGGGCATCCGCACCGTCGTCATGCTGGCGTTCCCGCTGGTGATCGCGATTGTCGGTATTGTGGTCTATGTGAGGAGAAGAAACAAATGAACAAACAGCTCAAGGGTATCCTTGCGGGCTGCGGTGTGCTGGCAGTGCTCGGCGGCGGTCTTGCCGTCGTGCTGCTGACAGACCCGGGCGACGGCGATGAGAGCTCG
Organism: Oscillospiraceae bacterium; assembly: GCA_016291435.1. GTDB lineage: Bacteria > Bacillota > Clostridia > Oscillospirales > Ruminococcaceae > Firm-04. The sequence goes on along the minus strand of JAEEXH010000034.1, from coordinate 8,983 downwards.
GTTGTGACCGGTACGGAGCAGACGCCGCTCTGGGCATATGACAGCGCCGCGGTCAGCAAAATTCGTGTGGAGCAGCCCGGCAGGGAAGCTTACACCGCAAACCGCAAAATGGAGCAGGTGCAGTCCTCCGATATGAACGGGCAGGCAACGACCGAGGAGGTCGCGAACTACTATCTTGAGGGCTACGAATCGCTCCCGATGTCCACCGTGAGCATCCGTCTGCTGGCGACCCGCGCCACCGATGTGCATGCGGAACAGGTCGTTTCGGAGAATGCTTCCGCAGAGGAGCTTGCAAAATACGGTCTCGATGATCCGATCAAGGTCACGCTCACCGTTGACGGGCAGGACGATATTTCGTTCCTGATCGGCGATAAAACGCCTGTCAGCACCTATACCTACCTCAGCATGGCGGGCAGCAATGCGGTCTATACCGTTTCAAGCTCTGTGACTGAGCCGTATCTCACCGAGCTGAACGGCTATCTCGGTACCGATCTCACCGCTGAGCAGGCAGCCGATGATGAACGCCTGATCAAGTCCACGCGCATCGAGCGCAAGGACCTCGATTATGACATGTATTTCGTGTTTGACCCCTACTACGAGGAGAACACGAACTCCGGCTCCGCAGCCGTGCATGTCATGCAGGAGCCGATTCACGCACTGCTGAATGCGGAGAAATCCCCGGATGCAACGCACGGTCTCTTCGGGCTCAAGGCAAGCGCTGTGCTGACACCCTTCCCGAAGGAAGCCGACATGAAGGCGGCAGGGCTTGACGATCCGTTTGTCCGCGTGACAACGGAGCTGAGCGACGGCACGATAATGATGCTGCGTCTCGGCAATACCTATACCGACGATGACGGCAATACAATGTATTACGGCTATTATGACGGCATCGACTGCATCTACGGCTTCTCGCCCGATGACACGGTCTATGAGAATGTGATGCCGGAGGATCTGGTCTCGCGCATCATCGTGGATATGTATGTCTGGGATGTCGGCACGGTGAACTACAAGGCGGGCAGCAAGACGCTGAACTTCACCGCAATCGCGACCGATCAGACGGATGCGGTTGTCAAGCTGAACGGCGAGGCTTACGAGAATGTCGAGCGGTACAGACAGATGTATTCCTATCTGCTGAAGGCGGCTGCGGAGGATCTGATCCTTGAGGAGCCGGACGATGTCGGCGCAGAGATGGCATCGGTCTATGTCGCGGCAAAGGGCGACAAGCGCAGCTATGACATCAAGTTCTACGAGGCGGGCGGCATGAAGGCATATATCGAGATCGACGGACAGATCCGCTTCCGCTGCCGCAAATCCTATGTTACAACACTGATCGACAATATCAACAAGTTTGACGACGAATCACAGGAGTTTACAATGTCGTGGTAAACGGCAGAAAAGGAGGGCTTTTCGATGAGCGAATATTTCACCTATAAGACCCGTCCGGTTGTCCGCAAGGGCAAGACGATCTATTACGGCAGCATGGCAGAGCCGTATGTCGTGATGATGAATGTCATCTCGGAGGAGGAGCAGAGCGGCGTCAAGACCGCGACTGCGATCAAGTGCTTTCTGATGCGCACAGACAAGAACCTGTCTCCGATGGAGGCGATTGTGAAGAACGCAGAGCGCAAGAGCCTGTATGATGCACTGGAGCTTGCGGCTGCATGGCTGCAAAGAGCATAATCTGACACGCCGGGGGCGCCGTTTCGGTGCCCCCGGTTTTTTATGCGTACTCAGAGTGCGGCGATCAATGTGTAAATACAATTCTGTGCAATTTTGCAAGCGTAACTTAAAGGATGAAATATGCGCTCTCGCTTTTGTAGAAAATAACAAGAAAGGTTTGACTTTTGTGCGGTGGCTCGGTATAATAAAACCGTAGACGGGTGAAAGACACCCGCGGAGAAGCATGGAATTCAATCAAAAAAGGGGAGGAATTCAATTATGAAACAGTTTCGCAAACCGGCTTTCCTGACAGCGCTTGTCACTGCGGTGACTTCGCTCGCGGCACTGCCCGCCCTGCATGCCAATGCGGCAAACGGCGCAGGCGGCTACACCTGGGAGAAGACCTCGGGCTATCAGGAAGCCACCACCGCTGTCACCGATGCCAACGGCGTCACCACGGTGACCTTTGAGAACGCAGGCACAGGCGGCGAGGGCTCCAACGAGATCGCAGGCTTCTGTGCACAGGACGGCACAGGCTGGGATTGGTCGGAGTACACGCAGATGACATTCACCCTCACGAATGAGTCTGCAAAGCCTGTTCGCTTCATGCTGGCGCTCGGCACCGGTTCCGACTGGGACTGGCTCCAGGCAGACAACGCCGCAACCGTTGAGGCAGGCGAAAGCACAAAGCTCAGCTACTACTTCAAGGCGGCGGAATGGGCAGGCGGCAGCACTGTCTCCAATCTGTATCTTGTTCACCGCATCAACATGATGATCAGTTCCACCGCAGACAGCGAGTCTGTCAGCGGAACTGTCAAGATCTCCGACTTTGCGCTCGGCGGCAGCTCCACGGTCGATGTTGAGCCGAAGGACGGCTTCTATGTTGACGGCACTGTGCTCCGTGATGCAAACAAGAATGCGTTTGTCATGCGCGGCACAAGCTATGAGTACGCCTGGTTCACATGGGATCACGATCCGGCAGACGCTCTCAAGGAGATGGCGGACCTCGGCGCCAACGCAGTCCGCATCGTTCTGGCTGACGGCGAGAAGTGGACGAAGATCACCGCGGGTCAGGTCGCAAACCTGATCGAGCAGTGCGAGAAGAACAAGCTCGTTGCTGTGCTCGAGGTGCATGATGCGACCGGCAACAACAACGAGAGCGCGATCATTGCGGCAGCAAACTACTTCGCAGAGATCGCATCCGTTCTGAAGGGCCATGAGGACACCGTGATCATCAACATTGCAAATGAGTGGATGGAATCCACCAATGATACCGCATGGCAGCAGGGCTGGATCAACGCGATCAAGGTTGTCCGCAACGCGGGTCTCCAGCACTGCATTCTCTGCGACGCAGGCGGCTACGGTCAGAGTGCTTCCACCGTCATCAACGGCGGTGCAGCGGTTCTGCAGGCAGATCCCGAGCATAACTGCTTCTTCGCAGTTCACATGTACAGCGTCGCAGGCGGCAGCGCTTCCACCATCAAGAGCACCATCGACGCTATGGCAGTCCGTAATCTCTGCTTCGTGGTCGGCGAGTTCGCACAGAAGGATAATTGGGGCGATGTCGATGAGGCATACATCATGAGCTACTGCCAGGAGACGAATACCGGCTGGCTGGCATGGAGCTGGTACGGCAACAATGACTCTTACATGGATATGAGCTCTGCAAATGTCGGCGGCAGACTTTCCTCCGACTGGGGTGAGGTCGTTGTCAACGGCACGAACGGCTGGAAGGCGACCGCAAAGGTCTGCTCCGTCTATGACGCAGCAGCGGTCTCGACTGAAACCACTACCACCACAACGACTACAACAACGACTACAACAACTACGACTACCACCACGACTACAACTACCACCACCGAAACGACGACCACCACAACCGCGACCGAGACCACCGCAACCGAATCCGAGACCTCCGAGACCACGAGCACTTCCGGGAAGGCAGCCGTGAAGATCTGGGGCGATGCGGATGAGAGCGGACTGTTTGAGCTTGCAGACTGCGTGCTGCTGGCAAAGGCAAGTGCGGGTGCATCCGGTGCGGGTCTGAGCGTCGGCGGCAGAAACAACTGCGATATGAATGCAGACAACACAATCAGCGGCGATGATCTCCGCATTGCGCTGATGCTGATTGCAGGCAGCTACACAGAGGATCAGATGCCGTACCGCGGCTGAGCTGAAACCGAATAGATGCAGCGCGTCTGCACTGTCCCGACCGGGGCGGTGCAGACGCTTTTCTTGACCCCGCCGCAGGAATGTGGTATAATAAATCAGAGCCCGGCGGGAAAGTGCCTCCGGCGGATTTATATTGGGACGCTGCCCCAAACCCCGCCGGGGGCAGCGGCCCCCGGACCCCGTTGCAAAATCCCCCCGCCCCCGCGGGGGCGGGGGGATTTTGAGACAGGGGAGTCTGAGGGGATCGCTATCACCTCAGCAGGGGTGTGGGGACAGAGTCCCCGCATAGAACCATCGAAAGTGCTCCCCCCGCCAGGCTCTGATTGATTACATTGTGCAGGTGAAAGAGGTGATTTGCATGCAGGGCGAAAAAAAGCCGCCGCTGATCGCAGTCGTCGGGGCAACGGCTGCCGGCAAGACTGCGCTCGGCATCCGTATCGCGGAGGAATACGGCGGCGAGGTCGTCTCCGCGGATTCCATGCAGCTTTACAAGGGGCTCGACATCGCGACCGCCAAGCCGACGCCGGAGGAAATGCACGGCATACCGCATCATCTGATCAGCGTGCTGCCGCCGGAGCAGCCGTGCTCTGTCGCCGATTACTGCGAGATGGCACGCGGCGTCATCGCGGACATTCTCTCACGCGGCAAGCTCCCCGTGCTGGTCGGCGGCACCGGGCTCTATGTTGACTCGCTGCTCGATAACATTCAGTTTCCGGATATTCCCGCAGCACCCGAGCTGCGTGCCGCGCTGAACCGTGAGGCGGAAACGCTCGGCAATGCCGCAATGCTTGCGCGCCTGCAAAGCTGTGACCCGGAGACCGCTGCGCGTCTGCATGAGAACAATCTCCGCCGCATCATCCGTGCGCTCGAGGTCTACACGCTGACGGGCATTCCGCTGAGCGAGCATGCGCGGAGAAGCCGCGAGGTGCCGCCGCCGTGGGAGATACTCCGCATCGGCATCGGCTGCCGCGACCGTGCGCTGCATTATGACCGCATCCGCCGCCGTGTCGATCTCATGCTGGAGTCAGGGCTGCTCGATGAGGTGCGGGAGGAATATGAGAGCGGACGCCGCCGCGAGACCGCCGCTTCCGCCATCGGCTACAAGGAGCTGCTGCCTTTTCTGCGCGGCGAAATCCCCCTCACAGATGCCGTAGCTGCCGTCAAACAGGAGAGCTGCCGCTATGCAAAACGGCAGGGAACATGGTTTCGGCGAAATGAGCAAACAGAGTGGATATACAGAGACGAAATTCGTGAAAATGATGGAATTTTACTGAATTGCAAAAAAATTGTAGCCAAATGGGGCCGATTATGATATAATATAGGATGTGTAGCTAACGGCAATTATTGCCGGCGCTTACATAAATACACAAACGCTATCGAGAGAAATGAGGCATGAAATTATGACCAACAAGGGACTGAATCTGCAGGACGTATTTCTGAATCAGGCACGCAAGGACAGACTGCCGCTGACCATCTTCCTGACCAACGGCTACCAGTTCAAGGGCATCATCCGCGGCTTTGATTCGTTCATCGTGATCCTTGAGACAGACGGCAGACAGCAGCTCGTCTATAAGCACGCGATCTCTACCATCGTTCCGGCACGCCCGATCGCGATTCTGGATGCGATGGAGCGCGAGGAGCAGGAGAATCAGTAACGCAGAATGAACGAGATTACAACGCGGATCCTCAAGATCCTTCTGATGGTGTTCGCTGTTGTGCTTGCATCTACCATTTTCTATCATCTGCTGTTTCAGGATTACGAGACCGAGAACGCCGTCTACTACGAGGTGAGCGAAGGGGCTTCCTTTCAGGGCGTCTATGTCCGCAATGAGTCCGTGATTACCTATGACGGCGAGGGCGCCGTGCGCTATTGCGTCGAGGACGGCGCAAAGCTCGGCGTCGGCAGCATCATCGCAGAGGTGTATGCGAGTGAGGAGCAGATCGACCTCAGACGCCGCATCGCCGAGCGCGAGAACGAGCTCAGTGTCCTGCGGCAGGTCGAAAACCGCGGCACCAGCGAAAATGCACAGCCGGTCAATCTCGCACAGCTCATCAGCGAGCAGTTCCGGAATGTGATCCGGTACCGCGAGAACGGTGATCTTTCTGCAATGGAGGACAGCAAGCAGGAGCTGAATGTCCTCATGAGCACCTATGCAAAGATCACGGATCCGAAGGTCGATTACTCTGCGCGCATCTCTGCGCTGGAGTCTGAGATCAGCCGCCTGAGCGAGCGGCTCCAGGATCCGATCAAGACCATTCCTGCCGACAGAAGCGCCTATTTCGTCAGCTATGCGGACGGATATGAGGACAAGCTGTCTGTGGACAGAATCAGCCAGCTCACTGCTGATGAGCTCGCTGAGGTCAATGATGACGGCACCGATGTGAGCGCGGACAGCCACGCGATCGGCAAGCTGATCGACGGCTACCAGTGGTATATCACCGGTGTGTTCGATAACACAAAGCTCCGTCTTTCGGAGGATGACAGCGCGATCGTGCGCCTGAATTCCGTGCAGCGGGATCTCAAGGTGCGCGTCATTTCGCTGGTCTCTGCCGGCGATGTCACAAAGACACAGGGCGTCTTCCGCTGCGACCAGATGACCTATGACGTCGTGCAGCACCGCACAGAGCGCGTCGAGATCCTAAAGCAGCCCATTGAGGGCGTGCGTGTGCCGCGCTCGGCGATCCGTTTCAAGAATGTCGAGGAGACGGTCAAGAAGGAAGACGGCACAACCTATACCGACACTGTGAACGCGATGGGCGTCTATGTGCTGGTCGGCGAGAAGCCGGAGTTCCGCAGACTCGACATTGTCTATGAGGACGAAGGCTATTACCTCTCCTCCCTGAACGCGGGGAGCGGCTATGTCTCGCTGTATGATGAGATCATCGTGAAGGGCGTGATGGCGGATGGAGAGTGAAACCGCAAAGAACGCCGTACTGGAGCGGCTGGAGTCGATCCGGCAGAAGCTCCGCACGGCTTGTGAAAGCGCCGGACGCGACCCGCAGGCAGTCACGCTGATGGCTGTGACCAAGACGGTCGATCCGGAACTGATCAATACCGCAGTCGATGCCGGTGTGCATGTGCTCGGCGAGAACCGCGTGCAGGAGTTTCTCGGAAAACGGGAGCTCTACCGTGCGGATGCCGAGGTGCAGTTCATCGGGCATTTGCAGACGAATAAGGTGAAGCAGATCATTGACAAGGTGTCGATGATCCAGTCGGTGGACAGCCTGCATCTTGCAGAGGCGATCGACCGTGCCGCAGAGCATGCCGGGCTTCGGATGCCGGTGCTGCTCGAGGTGAATATCGGCGGGGAGCTCTCGAAATCGGGCGTTTCGCCGGCGGAGCTGCCCGCTCTGCTCAGAGATGTGCAGCAGCTTCCGTGCATCGAGGTGCGCGGCCTGATGACCATTCCGCCGCCTGCTGCCGATCCCGCAGAGCAGGATGCCGTCTTTGCAGAGATGGCTGCGCTTTACCGTGAGATGCAGAACGAAGCGCCGCTTTCCGTGCTCTCGATGGGCATGTCCGGCGATTATGAATCTGCCGCACGGCACGGCTCGACGATGGTTCGCATCGGCAGCGCGCTCTTCGGCGCAAGATATTACCCCCCGAAGCTGTGACGCCTGAACTTATGCTATACTGAACTTATCATAGAACAAATTTACAGAAAGGAAGAACTGAACATGAAATTTGTAGACAGCATCCGCGATTTCTTTGCGCCGCAGGAGGATGACTACGACAGCGAGCCTGTCCGCGAGAGCAGAGACGAGACGCCCCGCAGAGAGGAAGCACCCCGCAGAGAGATCCGTGCGACCCGCAGTGAGCAGAGAGAGACACCGCGTGAGAGCGGTTCCTCCCGCGAGCCGGAGTATCAGAACCAGCGCGGAAAGGTCGTGAATATTCAGGCAACGGCACAGCTTCAGGTCGTGCTCGTGAAGCCGGAGGTGTTCACCGATGCCAAGCAGATCGCAGATCACCTGATCTCGAAGAAGACCGTCGTGCTGAACCTTGAGACCGCATCTGCGGAGAACAAGCGCCGCATCATCGACTTCCTGGTCGGCGTTGCTTACGCAAACGGCGGCAGCTTAAAGCCGGTCGCAAACCTCACTTATATCATCACCCCGTACAATGTCGGCTTCATCGGCGAGGATCTCGTCAATGAGCTCGAGACCAACGGCGTCATTATGTGATTTTGATAGCGGACAGGCTCGGTCTGTCCGCTGACAGCATATTCTGCACGATTCCGAAGATACAGAAAGGAGCGCATTATTATGATCACGGCAAAGGATATCCATAAGAAGAAATTTGAAAAGGTCAAGTTCGGCTACAGCCCCGAAGAGGTGGACGCATTCCTCGCGCAGCTTGAAGCCGATGTGCGGCTGATGGAGCAGGAGATCGCAGATTCCAACGGGAAGCTGCAAGTGCTCGCCGAGCGCGTCAGCGAGTATAAGGAATCGGAGGATGACATCCGCAATGCGCTGGTGAGCGCGCAGAGACAGGCACGTGAGGTGATTGAGGCGGCGACGAAGAAGGCAGCCGAGATCGAGTCTGAGGCGCGTTCGCATGTGGACTCTGCGGCAGCCGAGGCGCTTGCCGATCAGGAGACACAGCTCAAGAGCATCGAGTCGCGTCTGGAGCAGGAGAACCAGAATCTGGTCGAGACACAGAAGCAGGTCTCCGCGTTCAAGAAGGCACTGTTTGAGATGTATAAGAAGCATCTGGAGATGATTTCCAGACTGCCTGAGACCGCAGCGGATATTGCCCCGGCAAAGCCGAAGGCAGAGCCCGCACCGGCACCTGCGGCTGAGACCGCACAGCCGGCAGAGGAAGCGACTCCGGCACCGGCTCCGGCAGCAGAGACACAGGCTGCACCGGCAGCAGAGGAAGCCGCCGAGCCTGTCACGGAGCACACTGCACCGCAGTTCGGCAGCCGCCGCGATGATAAGAAAAAGCGTTTCTGATCCGATACACACATGAAGCCTGCTGCGGCGCATCCGCGCAGGCTTCCGCTTTGTATACCGTACTGCGGCAGATCACAGTTTGCCGGGGGGAGCACTTTCGATGGTTCTATGTGGGGGCGCCGCCCCCACACCCCTGCTGAGGGGATAGCGATCCCCTCAGACTCCCCTGTCTCAAAATCCCCCCGCCCCCGCGGGG
>JAEEXH010000033.1 GCA_016291435.1 Oscillospiraceae bacterium | reverse complement strand
TTGGAAAAGGCTTGAGCGAAACTTTAATCATAGGCTCTTTGACTTTACGGAGCTTTTTCGACAAGCTGAGGAGCACCGAAAAAACGGTGCTCCTTCTGTTATTGATCCATATGCCTGTCCGCATTTCCTGCCGCGACACAGCAGCAGGCGGTCACAAGCCCGACCGTTCCGCCGACCATGCACCCGATCACAAATCCGAGCATTCTGCTCACCTCCCGCTCTAGTATCGGCTGTCTGATACAGTTTATGCAGCGGGGGCAGTGTCGGTTCATGTCGCAGGGAGCATATCGACCAGTGCGTGATAATATTTCAGCGTCGGCAGGGGATAGCCGATCCTGCGCGTCAGATATCGTTCGGCGTAGTCCGCGAACTGATGAAGGCTCTCGCCGCTCACACGGAACGCAAAGAGCTTTTCGTAGTCCGCATAGACCGCATTGCGCGCGGCAAGCAGCGCAGCCTTTGTCACGGGAATGTCGGTCTCTGAGAGCTCCTCCGCGCAGTTCATGCAGATCATGTCGGATTCTGCAATGCGCAGCACCGGCTCCTCCGGAAGATATGTCAGACAGCTCATGCAGCAGAGCAGATTCGGCGCATAGCCGAGCTCTGTGATGAGCCGCAGCTCGAAGACCGCCTTGACCTGCGCACGCGGACGGCGCTGCTTTTCATCGGTGAGGTGAAACAGCGAGAGCAGGAACAGCCGGAGAAGCTCCGGCTGCGGCTGATCGGTTTCTGTCAGGCGGATGAGCTCGGAGAAATAGGACGCGAGCGCCAGAGACTCCAGCTCTGTGCGCAGCGCATAAAACTGATTGATCGCGGCGGCGCTGTCAAGATAATAGCGCCCGCTGCTCTGCCGCAGGCAGAATTCACCGTAGGTAAAGATCTGCACGACAGCGGCATATTTGCTGCCCGCCTTGCGGATGCCCTGCGCGGAGACCGTGCGGATGCCGCTGTCTGTCAGCAGATCGAAGATCACGCCGGTTTCACCGTAAGCGGTCTCACGGATCACCAGCCCCTTGACTGTCAGATGTGTCTGCATAGGCAGCTCCCTCCGCGGCGTCGCAGACCTCCCTGTAATGCAGATATGCCGCAACACTGCCGCTCTCGCAGAAGGCTTCCCAGCGCTGCTGCCGTGCGGCGGTGCGGTTCTGCTCCGTGAAAAATGCGTTTTCCTGGTGCATAGCAAATGCCGCCTCCCTTCGGAAACAGCATATGCAGATATGTCACGGATTTACATGGAAAATCTTGTTTTGGATGATGTGGATAAACGGGAAGCGCTCACTGCTCCTCCGAAAGCCCGAACTGTGAGATCAGCAGATCACGGTTGCGCCAATCCTCCTTGACCTTGACCCATGTCTGGAGATTGACCTTGATGCGGAAGAATTCCTCGAGCTGCTTGCGTGCGGCGGTCGATGCCTTCTTGATCATCGCGCCGTTCTTGCCGATGATGATGCGCTTGTGCGACTCGCGCTCGCAGTAGATCAGCACAGAGATGTTGAGGATATCCTTATCCTGCCGCTCGGAGAACTGCTCTGTGACGACTGCGACGCCGTGCGGCACTTCATCCTGCAAGAGATAGAGAAGCTGCTCGCGGACGATCTCTGCGGCGAGCACGCGCTCCGGCTGATCGGTGAGCATGTCCTCCGGGAAATAATGCGGTCCCTCGACGGCACGCGAAAGCAGCTCCTGCAAAACATCGTCGATGCCGTCGCGCTTTGTGACGGACACGGGAATCAGCGCCGCGGGATGCCAGCGGCGGTCTGCTTCTGCGAGGAGCGGGGCGAGCTTCGCCTTCTCCTGCAAAAGGTCGATCTTATTGTAAACGAAGATGACCGGCGTGCCCTGCTTGGTGAGGTTGTCGAGCATGGTCTGCTCCTGCTCGCCGAGGGGCTTCGTGCAGTCCTGCATGAAGATCACGCAGTCGATGTCGGAGACTGCATCCTTCGCTGCTTTGAGCATCTTGTCTCCGAGCTTGGTCTGTGCGCGGTGGAGACCCGGCGTATCGGTGAAGACAAGCTGTGTCTCACCGATCACGCGGATGCCGGTGATGCGGGTGCGGGTCGTCTGCGGCTTCGGGCTGACCGATGCGATTTTCTCTCCGACCAGCGCGTTCAGCAGCGAAGATTTGCCGGCATTTGTATGCCCGGCGATCGCTGCAAAGAGGATCTTCGTTTTTTCGTCGTTGCGGATGGTGCCTGCCATAGATTATTCCTGATCCTCCGGGGTGATGAAGCTGGTGTCTCTTGAGAAGCCGAGCTTTTCGAGCACAGACTCTTCCTTCTCGCGCATCTTACGCTGCTCAAGCGGAGAAGTTTCGTGGTCGTAGCCGAGCAGATGCAGCATCGAATGCACCGTCAGGAATGCGACCTCGCGCTCCAGAACATGTCCGTACATCTTTGCCTGCTTCACTGCCATTTCCATCGAGATGACGATATCGCCGAGCAGCACGAAGCCGTTTTCGGCGTTGATCTCAAGATGGTCGCCCTCGCAGAGCGGGAAGGAGAGCACATCGGTCTCCATATCCTTGTTGCGGTACTGCGCATTGAGCTTGCGGATCTCCTCATTGTTGACAAAGGAGACGCTGACCTCGGTATCGTGACCGAAGTTTTCGGTGGTGAGCACTGCCTGGCAGCAGCGGCGGATCAGCAGACGGATGCCGACCGGGATCTTGACCTCATGCTGTGTGTCTTTGATATAAACCTTTAATTTAGCCATTGTGATTCTTTTTCCTTTCGTGAGATTGTGTATTTTTATGCTCGTAAGCAGCGTAAGCGGTGATAATATCCTGCACCAGTCTGTGACGCACGACATCCTTCTCGGAGAACTGGTGGATCTTGATGTCATCCACAGACTTCAGGACGCGCATCGCCTCGATGAGACCGGAGCGCTTCGGATCGGGCAGGTCGATCTGCGTAATATCGCCGGTGATGACCATTTTGCTGCCCTCGCCGAGCCGCGTGAGGAACATTTTGATCTGCTCGGAGGTGGTGTTCTGCGCTTCATCGAGGATGATGAAGGCATTGTCGAGCGTTCTGCCGCGCATGTAGGCGAGCGGCGCGATCTCGATGATATTCTTCTCAAGGTCGCGCTCGACGGCTTCCGAGCCGAGCATTTCAAAGAGGGCGTCATAGAGCGGGCGCAGATAGGGATCGACCTTATCCTGTAAGTCGCCGGGGAGGAAACCGAGCTTTTCGCCCGCTTCAACAGCCGGTCTTGTGAGAATGATGCGGTTGATCTCATGTGCCTTCAGCGCCTTGACCGCCATTGCGACGGCGAGATAGGTTTTGCCCGTGCCGGCAGGACCGATGCCCAATACGATTGTGTTGGACGAGATTGCGGAGAGATACTGCTTCTGCCCGACGGTGCGCGGACGGATGGGCTTTCCGGTGACGGTAAAGCTCACGGCATCCTGTGTCAGTTCCCGGACCTCCTCGGCGGCATCGTCGGCCACCATCGAGAGGACATAGCGCACAGTCTGCTCGCTGAGCCCGTCGCCCTTTGCGACGGTATCCATGAGGAGCCGGAGCGCCTGCTCGGCGCGGTCGATATCCTGCGCGGCGCCCGTGATCTTGACCGCTGTTCCGCGGTTGACAATGACAACATTGAATTTCTTTTGGATGAGATTCACATTTGCGTCATAATTGCCGAACACAGCTGCCATCAGATCGGAATGGCCTGCGTCCCAGATGCGTTCTGCCATGTATGCACTTCCCTTTTTGCGGCGGAGTTTCCACATCGGATCTCCGCACATAAATTTCTATTGTCATTATACCACAAAAAAATCTAAAATGGAATAGTTTTATGATAATTTTACAAAAATTTCACTTATCTTTCCGATAACGCCCTCAAAAACATAGTTGATTTTCAGCGATATGCCCAAATCGGTTTGTTGAAAACTCACATTCCGCGCAAGAATGCGGTCTTCGGCATGGAAATTCTGCTCAAAACGGCGGGCTGCTTCCTCTAAAACCGCCTTCGCTTCCGCCTCCGAAAAGACAGTGATGCCTGTGAGCTGTTCGGTGTAATGGCAGCGGAGCACAGAGAGGGGGAGCGGGTGTCCGAAGACGCTGAGCGGTGCGCGGTCCTCCTCGTATATAAATGTATATGCCGGCTCCTGAAAGCCCCATGTGAGCGGGATGCGTTTGCCGAACGCGAGCAGATAGGATGCGGTCTCCGTTTCGCCGCGGACGGGCAGCTCTGTGCAGAAGGGCTGTTCCTGCGTGAATTCCGCTTCGTAGATGCCGGTGATGACACCGTCGCCGCGGTAATAATGGGTGATGCCGAATTTGTCGGTATCGACGCCGGAGATGAGCAGGTCGCCGGGCTTGACGGCATCCCCGACCTTGCAGACGGCGTGTCCGCCGAGCACGCTGATATCGGTGATCTGTGCGGGCACAGCGGCGATGTAATTGGACGCGGCATGCGGGTGCGAAAGCTGCGGGGGACTGAGCTCCTCTGCGATCTCGACGGTCAGGCGCCCGCCCGTGTGCCGCATGGAAATGCGTTCGATGTCGCGGACGGCAATGCGCATGCGCTGCTCTGCGTAGGTGAAGGAAATATCGCGGACGGGCGTGCCGCAGGTGATGCCGAGCGATTCGAGCGCCGCCAGAATCTCCGTGTCGCTGAGACGGCTGTTCCCTGTGATGACAATGCTGCGGATATAGGCGTTGCTCCACCAGAGAAAGCCGCAGCCGAGGAGCAGCCCGAGCGGAATGCCGATGCGCAGGCGATAGGGGCGCAGGCGGCGGAGCAGCCCTGTCTCGCGGGTGATGCGGAGCGTGACGCCGTGTGCTGCTGCGGCGGTCTCAAGCGGGGCACGGTCGCAGCGGCGGATCTCTCCGTGCAGCACGCCGCCCTGCATCTGCTGATTCCGGCAGCGGATGCCTGCTTCCCGGAGCGCAGCACGGAAGGCAGGGAGCGACACGCCTTCCGCTGTGAAAGTGACAGTACCCGTGATCGGACGCATCTCAGAGCCCTCCGTCAAATTCGATGGCAGCGATCTCGCCGCGGATGTGCAGACCGCTCCGGCTGTAATCGGAGGCGGTGAGCGACTTGCCCCAGACGGCGACGCGGTGCGTTCCGGCGCGCAGGAGCATGAGCATATCGCTGCACTCGATGAGCTGGGCGCAGCAGTCGAGATAAAGATCGGTATTCCCGCAGATTTCCATGCGGTCCGGAATCAGGGAAGGCAGTCGGTGCATGTGGGTCTCTCCTTTATTGTGCATTGTTCTATCCGTAATCTATGCGTGCGGTTCTGATTGTATGCGGGCGGACATAGAATTGCATGAAAGAAGGGATGACATGACCGCTGTGACCGCACGGAGCGCCTCGGCGCTCCCGACCGCATTTGCCCTGCTCGCCGCCCTGCTGCTCACCGCACAGCATGCACGCGCTGTTTCGGCGGCGGTCTCTGCGCGAATGCTGCTCTGCACGGAGACGCTGATTCCCTCGCTCTACGGCTGCACCGTTCTCGCGAATCTCATACAGGCGACAGGCAGCGGCGCGTGGCTCGGGGCGCGGCTGCGGCACCTTGCCGGTGTGCTCCGTGTGCCCGCGGCGGCGATGGGTATTTTCCTCGTGAGCCAGCTCGCGGGATACCCCGTCGGGGCGGTGCTCCTGCGGAAAGCTGCCGATGACGGCACGCTGACACCCGCGGAGGCAAGACAGCTCGCGCCGTGCTGCTTCGGCGGCGGTCCTGCATTTCTCGTCGGGCTCGCAGGGGCAAAGCTCTTTGGTGCGGCGGCGGCGGGCTGGGTGATGCTCTCTGCGTGCATCCTCTCCAATCTCATTCTGCTGCGCGTGACAGGCAGGCGGCAGGATCCTGCGCAAACAGCGCCGGTGCAGGTCACATGCTCTGCGGAAATGCTCACGGATGCCGTATCCGCTGCTGTGAAAACAATGGCAGGGATCTGCGGGACAGTGCTGCTGTTCGGCGTATTGACGGCACTCACGGAGCAGCTCGGGCTCCTGCCGGCAGCCGTGCGGATCATCGGACGGTGCGGTATCCCTGCGCAGACCGCGGAAGCGCTCCTGCACACGCTCACGGATGTCAGCCTGCTGCCGGAGCTCTTTTACTGCGGGCTGCCGTTTTCCGTGCTGCTGCCGCTGACGGCAGGGCTGCTCTCCTTCGGCGGCATCTGCGTCCACTGCCAGTGCCTTGCTGCCGGGCGCGGACTCTGCCCGCTGCCCCGTCTGTTCTGCATCCGCACTGCCGCCGCGCTCCTCACTGCCGGGATCACGGCGGCGCTTCTCCCGTGCATCCCGCTGCCGGAGACTGCCGCGGTCTTTTCTGCGCAGACGGCGCTTTCACAGAGCCGCTCACCGCTCCCTGCCATACTGATTTTTTTGACCGGATTCCCATTTCTTCTAAAAAAGGACTAGACAAATCGAAAAAAATATGTTATAATGGAGAAAACAGACGGCTCCATGTGAAATCAACGGGATGATTCCGGCTGTCAGTGATAAATGAGGTGACCAAAATGGGACTTTTTGATGTATTTTCCAAGGGCGGCAAGTATTTCGGCAAGGCGATCGAGCCGAAGTGCGAATACTGCGAGCACGGCAAGCGCACAAAGGACGGCGGCAAGGTGCTATGTACGAAGAAGGGCATGGTGGATGCATCGTTCCACTGTCCGAAGTTTACCTATTCCCCGCTGAAGCGCATTCCTGTGAAGCAGATGAATCTGGTCGGCTTCCTTGAGGGCGATTATGACGAGAAGAACGACGACGAGCCGGTCGAGACCGCGAAGAAGCCGGCAGGCAAGCCTGCATCTTCCGCCTCGGCACCGGCAGCAAAGCCTGCACCGGCGCCTGCTCCGGCAGCAAAGCCTGCACCGGCTCCGGCAGCGAAGCCGGAGACTTCCGCTTCCGCTCCGGCTCCTGCACCCGCTGCAAAGCCTGAGACCTCTGCAACGGCGGATCCTGCGGCGGCACCTGCACCTGCGCCCGCAGCTCCGGCTGCATCGGCAGCAGCAGACCTCGCGGCACTCGCTGCGGCAGCAGAAGCAGCAGGTGGCTACAATCCCGACGAGGAAAAGGCAGATCCGGCAGCTTCGACCGGTCTGACCGAAATGTAATCAGCATCAGCCCGAACGGTGATCTGTTCGGGCTGATATACTATTTATCCGCAACTGACGCAGAGAGGAGAAACGGCATGGGCAATGCACTTTCGGTCTATCTGTGCCGCCTTCTGCGGCATGCCCCGGAGGATGCCGGGCTGCATATGGACAAGCACGGCTGGGTCGGTGTGCAGGAGCTGATCGACGGGGTGAACAGATACAGCAAGTTTCATCTTGACCGCACAGCGCTCGAAACGCTTGTTTCGGAGGATGAAAAGGGACGCTACCGCTTCGATGAGACGCATACGCGCATCCGCTGCTGTCAGGGACACTCGGTTCCGTGGGTGGAGCCGATTCTGACACCAGCGCAGCCGCCCGCTTTTCTGTATCACGGCACGACGACCGAGGCGGCAGGGCAGATCGACCGCAGCGGCGCGATCCTGAAAATGGCGCGGCATGCGGTGCACATGCACGCTGACCCCGGAATGGCATGGCAGTCGGCGGTGCGGCGAAAAAACAAGATTCCTGTGCTGCTCGTGATCGACGCGGGGCGCATGGCAGGGGACGGCTTTGCGTTCGCGGTCTCCGACAACGGTGTCTGGTGCACAGAGCGCGTGCCGGCGGAATATATCTGTGACCGCATCTTTCATTTTGCGTGAGAATCGAGGTGAACGGTATGGATCCTGAGCGTTCGGAGCGGCGGCTTTCGGCAGCGGCGATGGTTTTTCGCTGCCTGATGTGGTTTCCGGTGTGGATGCTGCTGCTGTCGATCCGGCAGCAGGGGGCCAAAATGCTTCTTCCGGCATCGGGCATCCTGCTGCTCGCTTCCTATGTGACCGCAGTCTGGTCGCGGATCTGGCGGCTGCATTTCGGCACGGTTTACCCCTGGCGCGGCAGGCTCATGACATGGCTGATGCTGCTCCCGGCGGCCTGCGGTGCAGCATATGCGGTTTATCGCCTCACGGGCGGGATCACGCCCTCGGTGCTTGCGGCGGGCGTGCCGCTCATCTTCCTCGCGGTGACGGCGGACAGGCAGGCGGACACTCTTTTCGGCGCGCCCTGCTACGGTGCCTTTCTCGCGCTGACAACGGGTGCGGCGTTCTTTATGCGGATCGCGGGAGTGCCTGTGCCGATGACGCTGATTCTTGTGCTGACCTGTGTGCAGTCGGCGGGATTCTTCCTGCTGCGCAATCAGTTCATGCTGCGGCGGCTCGTCAACCGGCGCAGTGCGCGGGAGACGGATGTGCCGCGGGAGATCCGGCGGCTGAATCTTGTGCTGACGCTGGTGATCTTCGGCGTGATCACGGTGCTGCTGCTGTTCCGTGCGCCGCTGACAGAGCTGCTGCGGATGATGACTGCGGGGGCATATCTCGCGGTGCGGTTTGTGCTGCAATGTGTCTATAAGCTGATCAATTTCTTCGGCGGCGATACGCCCGGCTATGAGGAACGCCCGACCGGCAGCGATGCAGAGCTGATGCAGCCTGACGGCGCGATTCATCCGCTCTGGCTGCTGCTCTGGATTCCGATTCTCTTTGCGGCATACTGCGTCTGGAAGATGTTTGTGTCGGAGTGGGTCTATGATATCCGCATGGCGCTCGGGGACTGGATCCGGCGGCTCCGGGGCGTGCCGGAGGAACACCGGGCACTGCCTGCCGTGACGGAGGGCGAAGCCTACACCGACACGGAGACGCGCACGGAGCGCGGGCAGTCGGCGCGGCAGGCGAAGCGGACATGGAAAAAGGAGCTCCGGCAGTGGCAGAAGCTCCCGGACGGCGCGGAGAAATTCTACGCGGGGTACCGCCTGCTGCTGCGGGCGCCGGCATGGGGCGGCGAGCAGCCGCGTGCATCGGAGACGGTGCGGGAGATCTGTGCACACTGGGCGGAGCAGACCGGCGGCGGGCTCGATGCGGTCACGGCGGATTTTCAGGCGCATCGTTATGCGGAGAATGCGCTGCCGGAGGGTGCTGTTGCGGAGATGGAGCGGGCACTGCTTGCCGCGGCATGGCACTAGCTCGACATATTCTGTGCGTTTTGCCGTGACGCAATCCGCCGATGCACAGCGATTTTCTGTCAGCAGACTGACCGCTCTGAGCAATCAGGGCGGTTTTTTCATATTATTTTAACCATCGCCTGCTATAATATCAGACGGCACAAGGCAGATATGACAAACCCTGCGCGGATTTTTTGTCAATTTTCCGAAAACGGTTGACAGAATGCACCCTTTTCGTGTATAATATAAGATGTATATTTATCGAAAGGCAGGGACCGTAAATGGGACTGACACAAACTGAAAAGATCCTTTCCGCGCACCTCGTCGAGGGTGAATTAAAGCGCGGCACTGAGATCGGCATTCGCATCGACCAGACGCTGACACAGGATGCGACCGGCACAATGGCTTACCTCGAATTTGAGGCAATGGGCGTGCCGCGTGTGCGCACTGAGCGCTCTGTCGCTTATATTGACCACAACACCTTGCAGAACGGCTTTGAGAACGCCGACGATCACCGCTTCATCGGAAGCTGCGCGAAAAAGCACGGGCTCTTCTTCTCCCGCCCGGGCAACGGCATCTGCCATCAGGTGCACCTTGAGCGCTTCGGCATCCCGGGCAAGACGCTGATCGGCTCCGACTCCCATACCCCGACCGGCGGCGGCCTCGGCATGCTGGCAATCGGCGCAGGCGGCCTCGATGTCGCTGTTGCAATGGGCGGCGGTGCATACTATATCACATGTCCGTACATCGTCAACGTAAAGCTCTCGGGCAAGCTCAGCCCGTGGGTCGCGGCAAAGGATGTCATCCTTGAGGTGCTCCGCCGCATGACTGTCAAGGGCGGTGTCGGCAAGGTCATCGAATACACCGGCGAGGGCGTCAAGGCCCTGACCGTCCCCGAGCGCGCAACCATCACGA
Organism: Oscillospiraceae bacterium; assembly: GCA_016291435.1. Classification (GTDB taxonomy): domain Bacteria; phylum Bacillota; class Clostridia; order Oscillospirales; family Ruminococcaceae; genus Firm-04. The sequence goes on along the minus strand of JAEEXH010000033.1, from coordinate 20,133 downwards.
ACATGGGCGCAGAGCTCGGCGCGACCTCCTCGATCTTCCCTTCCGACGAGATGACCCGCGCCTTCCTCAAGGCGCAGCAGCGTGAGCAGGACTGGATTCCGCTCGCAGCAGACGCGGATGCAGTCTACGATGAGGTCATCGAGATCGACCTCTCGAAGCTCGAGCCGCTCGCTGCCTGCCCGCACTCTCCCGACAATGTCAAGACGACCGGCGAGATCGGCAAGCTGAAAATTGACCAGGTCTGCATCGGCTCCTGCACGAATTCCTCGCTGCTCGACATGATGAAGGTCGCTTACATCTTAAAGGGCAAGACCATTCACCCGGATGTCTCGCTCTCTATTGCACCGGGCTCCAAGCAGGTGCTCAATATGCTCGCTGCAAACGGCGCCCTCGCTGACATGATCGACGCCGGTGCGCGTATCCTCGAATCGGCATGCGGCCCCTGCATCGGCATGGGTCAGTCGCCGAACTCCGGCGGCATCTCGCTCCGCACCTTCAACCGCAACTTTGAAGGCCGCTCAGGCACAAAGGACGGTCAGATCTATCTTGTCTCTCCGGAGACCGCTGCGGCTTCCGCACTGACAGGCTATCTCACCGACCCGCGCACGCTCGGCGATATGCCGGAGTTCAAGCTGCCCGAGGTCTTCACGGTCAACGACAACATGGTGACGCTGCCGGCATCCGAGGCGGAGATGGATTCCGTCGAGATCAAGCTCGGACCGAACATCAAGCCGTATCCGGAGACCCATCCGCTGCTTGAGACCATCGAAGCACCTGTCTCGCTCAAGGTCGGCGACAACATCACCACTGACCACATCATGCCGGCGGGCGCAAAGATCCTCCCGCTGCGCTCCAATATCCCGAAGATCTCCGAGCACTGCTTTGCTGTGTGCGATGAGGAATTCCCGAAGCGTGCAAAGGCGCTCGGTCAGAGCATCATCGTCGGCGGCGCAAACTACGGTCAGGGCTCTTCGCGTGAGCATGCCGCACTCGCCCCGCTGTATCTCGGCGTCAAGGCAGTGCTGGTGAAATCCTTTGCGCGTATCCACCGTGCAAACCTCATCAACGCAGGCATTCTCCCGCTCACTTTCGTGAACGAAGCAGATTACGACAAGATCGCACAGGGCGACACCCTTGTCCTCGCGGGCGTCCGCAAGGCAGTCGAGGAGGGCAAGTCGGAGCTCACCGTCATCGACAAGACGAACGGTGCGGAGATTCCCGTGCTCTGTGAGCTCACCGGCAGAACCAAGGACATCATGCTGGCGGGCGGTCTGCTCGACTTCACCAGAGAAGCACTGAAATAATGCCGCAGATCGTTCAGCACATCAATCCCGCGAAGACAGGCGAAAAAGCGCCCGGTATCAGCAATCTTCTGCTGAAGCTGATCGCGCTGCTTGCCATGCTGACAGATCACATCGCATGGGGCTTTCTCCCGGCGGATTCCGCCGGCGGACAAATCTGCCATTTCATCGGCAGGCTCGCAGCGCCCCTCATGTGCTTCTGTCTCTGCGAGGGATACCACTGCACGCGGAATCTGCGGAAATACAGCCTGCGGCTCCTGATCTGTGCGGTCGCTTCGCATTACGCCTATGCGTTTTTCATGCACAGCATCGGCGTCACAAACCCGAAGTCGAGCATGATCTCAACACTAATGATCTCGCTGCTCGCACTGACGGTCATGAACGGCACGCAGATCCCGTATTCCTTCCGACTGCCGGTGCTCGCGATGCTTGCCTTCGGCGCACAGAAAACCTGCGACTGGGGCGCATCGGCAGTGCTCTTCACGCTGACCTTCGACATTGCGCGGAAGTTTGATGTGAAAATGCAGGCAAAGGGCTATCTGCTGGCGGCGATCTGCTATCTGATGCTTAAATCGGATGTGATCTTTGCCTCGAAGGAGAGCGTTCTCTCGCATCTCTACATGCTCGGCATCTTCCTCCCGATCCCGTTCATCGTATTCTATAACGGCGAAAGGGGCGGCGAACAGCTCGGGGCGCTCGCAAAGCCCGTACGGTGGTTCTTCTATGTGTTCTATCCCGCGCATCTGGCTGTGCTGGCGGTCATTCTGAGAACCGGGTGAAACTGCACAAAGCGGCATCCCGGAATTTGTGCAGCCCGCAGAATTTTCCGGGCGGCTGTGATATTTGACCGCTTTCAAACGTGTGTAGGGTAGGTGACGCAATGATATATTCCGATGACAGCACGGAGCCCGCGCTCAGCGACAGCGAACGCGCAGAGGCGGAGGCATCCGCACAGGAGCTCCCGCCGAAGGAAGACGAAAATTTCCTCTGGGGCGCCGCCGGTGCAGTCATCGGTCTGGCGCTCGGATGGGCGCTCTGCCGTGTGTTCGGTGACAATCCGCTGCTTCGCAGCATCCCGATCCTGCTCGGCGACCTGACCGCACGCATCATCAAGCGCGTGAAGGTTGACGAAATGACGCTTTCTCTGAAAGAACTGCTCCTCAAAGACCGGATTCTGCATGCAGTTCTGATCTATTTGCTCCTGAAAATCATCTGACAGAAATATTCTTGTGAAAGGACTGATTCCAATGGAAAAAATCAAGATGACAACCCCGCTCGTCGAGATGGACGGCGACGAAATGACACGGATCCTCTGGCAGTGGATCAAGGATATCCTCATCCTGCCCTATGTCGATCTGAAAACCGAATACTATGACCTCGGGCTCAGAAAGCGTGAGGAGACAAAGGATCAGATCACGATTGACAGCGCAGAGGCAACCAAGAAATACGGCGTCGCTGTCAAGTGTGCGACCATCACCCCGAACGCCGCGCGTGTCGAGGAATACGGTCTCTCCGAGATGTGGAAGTCGCCGAACGGCACCATCCGTGCAGCGCTCGACGGCACCGTCTTCCGTACGCCGATCCTCGTGAAGGGCATCACCCCGTATATCCCCACCTGGACAAAGCCCATCACCATCGCCCGTCATGCATACGGCGATGTCTACAAGAACTGCGAGATGCAGGTGCAGGGCGGCGGCAAGGCAGAGCTCTGCTTCACCGACAAGAACGGCAGGGAGACCCGCAAGCTGATTCATGAGTTCACCGATGACGGCATCATCCAGGGCATCCACAACCGCGATGCCTCGATCTCCGGCTTCGCACATGCCTGCTTCAAGTATGCGCTCGACAGACGGCAGGATCTCTGGTTCGCATCCAAGGACACCATTTCCAAGATCTACGATCACCGCTTCAAGGATATCTTCTACGAGATCTTTGAGGCAGAATACAAGGAGAAGTTTGCAGCAGCCGGCATCGAGTTCTTCTACACCCTGATCGACGACGCCGTGGCGCGTGTCATCCGCTCGAACGGCGGCTACATCTGGGCCTGCAAGAACTACGACGGCGACGTCATGTCCGACATGGTCTCGACCGCTTACGGCTCGCTCGCGATGATGACCTCCGTGCTCGTCTCCCCGACCGGCATCTATGAGTATGAGGCAGCGCACGGCACCGTGCAGCGCCACTACTACAAGCATCTGAAGGGCGAGGAGACCTCCACCAACTCCGTCGCGACCATCTTTGCATGGTCGGGCGCACTCCGCAAGCGCGGTGAGCTGGACGGCATCTCTGCACTCTGCGACTACGCTGACAAGCTCGAGCAGGCGACCATCGCAACGATCGAGGACGGCATCATGACCGGTGACCTCTATCTGCTCTCGAAGCTCGAAAACAAGAAGAAGGTCAATTCCAGAGAATTCCTCGAGGAAATCGGCAAGCGCCTTTCCGCGGCACTGGGATAAGGAGGCATTCGCAATGGCGAAACAGGAGATCTCATCTTCTGTCATCCGGCGGCTTCCCCGGTATCATCGGTTCCTCGGAGAGCTGGAAAAACAGGGCATTGCCCGCATTTCCTCCAAGGAGCTTTCGGTGCAGATGGGACTCACCGCCTCACAGATCCGGCAGGATCTCAACTGCTTCGGCGGCTTCGGGCAGCAGGGCTACGGCTACAATGTCGCCGCGCTGCGTGAGGAGATCGGACAGATTCTCGGCGTCAACGCACACCGCAGAACGATCCTGATCGGGCTCGGCGATCTCGGCAGAGCCATCGCGACCCATGTCAGCTTCCCGCAGTGCGGCTGTGAACTGATCGGACTCTTCGACTCGAACCCCTTTGTTGCCGGGCGGGATATTTCCGGCATGCCCGTGCACCACACCGACACGCTCGCCGGATTCTGCCATCAGGAGCATCCGGAGCTTGCCGTGCTCTGTGTCCCGGAGGATGCAGCAAATGCCCTTGCGCAGCAGCTCGCGGCGCTCGGCATCCGCGCCTTCTGGAATTTCAGCCACGGCGACTTGAAGCTCAGTGATCCCGATATTGCCGTGGAAAATGTCTATCTGGCAGACAGTCTCCTGACGCTCACCTACGGCCTGCGCGCTGCGGATGAACAGCCGCACGGCTGAGCTTTCATTCCGTTACTGACCGCTCTGCGGTTCTGTATAAATCTCACTAAAGAAAGGAAATGTCTTATGCGATTTCAAAAGCTCATGTGTGCCGCCGTCGCAGCAGCAATGACAGCCGCTGCCTCGGTCGGTACCGCAGCACTTCCCTCCCTCGCAGCCGGCGATGAAACACCGCTGGTATTTGATATTCAGTGTGCCGGTTCCAACGGAGTGGAGCTGACCTCGGAGGCAGTCGCAGACGGTGATATCTCCCTCGACGTCTCTGTCTTCGTTCCCTCAAACCCCGGCGTCAATTCAGTTCAGCTCAAGTTCATGGTGAACGACGGACAGGTCGATGAGAGCGGCAATTTCGGCAACTACGGCTTCTATATGACCGATGCCGGATATGCAAGCCCCTATTGCTTCGACAGCGCAAACAGCGGCGATGCCTCTGCTGCGTTTGTCAGCCTCTTCACTGCTTCCCGGATGAATATTATCTGGACTTATGCAGCGGATCCGAACAAGCTCGCGGATTCTTCGTCTGAGCCGGGCACAACCGCATGGACCAGCGATGTGGAATGGGCATACACCGACGCATTCGCAAACTTCAAGATCGTTGTTCCGCAGAACACACCTGCCGGCGAGTATAAGGTCGATGTGTGCAGAGAGAAGTTCCTCAACACGCTCGCATCTGATACCGAGAAGGCTGAATACGGAAAGTCTATGGCGCTCGGCAGCACGGATGATGAGATCGCTTTCACCGTCACGCCGCTGACCATCACCATCGCAGAGCCTGCCACCGAGTCTACGACATCTTCGACGGAGTCTTCCGAGACCACCACTGCTACCGAGTCTACGGCTTCCTCCACCGAGACGACGCAGACCACTGAGACCACGCAGACCACCAAGTCTACCTCTGAGACCACCCAGACAACCAAGTCTACATCTGAGACCACCCAGACGACCAAGTCTACCACCGAGACCACCCAGACGACCAAGTCTACCACCGAGACCACCCAGACGACCAAGTCTACCACCGAGACCACCCAGACGACCAAGTCTACCTCTGAGACTACCCAGACGACTGAGACAACCGCATCTTCCACTGAGTCTTCCGGGACCACAACTTCTACCACCGCGTCTTCGGACACCACTGCTTCTTCCTCGGATTCTTCCGATACTACGGCTTCCACTGAGACAACTGTCTCCTCGACCGAGTCTTCCTCGGATTCTTCCGATACCACCGCTTCCACTGAGACCACTGAGACCACTGTCTCCACCACCGAGACTACCGTGAGCACCGAGACCACGACCTCGACCACCGAGACCTCCGATGTGCAGAGCGATGACAAGTGGCAGGATAATTACGCGATCGCAGACGGCGGCATGTACTACATCATCGGCGATGTTGCTGGCAAGCCCGGCGAAGAGGTCGCTGTTCCCGTCTATGTCTACGGCGATACCGGCTCCTGCGCAATCCGTGTTTACATCTCCTATGATGAGCGCCTCCAGAATATCGAAGCAACTGACGCAGAGCGCGGCTGGGCTTATACCGGCGGCTGGACCTGCGGCAAGATCAAGAGCCCGCTCTGCATGGTCACCCTCCCGAAGTCAGGCTACAACGCAAAGGCTGTTGACGGCAGCATTATGTTCGTGATCTACTGCACCATCCCTGAGGATGCAGAGGCAGGCACGACCTACCGCTTCAACTTCACCTCCGGCATCGACGAGAGCACCGGCACCGTGAGACCCTGCGAGACGCTTGAGTCGATCGACGACGAAAAGAACGAGACCGCAGTGCTCGATGTCAAGAAGTACGGCGGCTCCCTGACCGTCCTTGCGGATGACACCACTCCGGCACTGAACTACACCAGCTACTCGCTCACCGGTGCAGGCCAGAACGTCAACCTGACGCTCTTCAACGCATACGGCGATGTGACCTGGACGAGCTCCGATGAGAATGTCGCGACCGTCGATCAGAACGGCTTTGTGACCTCCACCGGTCTCGGCAATGCAACCATCACCGCGAAGAACGGCGGCAAGGATTACACCTGTGACCTGCATGTCGGTCTCTTCGGCGATGTCAACGGCAACGGCAAGGTCGAGGCAACGGACTCCCAGGTCACGCTGATCGCAGCTGGCGACATTGCGGCATTCCTCGAGCCGAAGCTGAACGAGACACAGCTCAAGATCGCGGATGTGGACGGCAACGGTAAAGTTGACACGAAGGATGCACAGTACATCCTGATGTATTTTGGCAACACCAGCTCGAAGATCGAGTGCACATGGCGCGAGCTCACCAACAACCCGAATGCACCGGATTACAGCAACCTCGCTGAGTGATTCAAAGCCAACAGAAAGAGACAGATGCTTCCCGCGTCTGTCTCTTTTTTTGCGCATTTTTCGGGGGAACTATTTACTTTTTCTGCATTTTGTGTTATAATAACAGAGTATCACTGTGAACAGGAGGCAGCATCCGTGGAAGTTCATCTCAATCCCGGCAGTTTCTTTGCCGTGCCCGCGGCGGTTGCCGATCAGCTCAAGCTCGCGACACATGCGCAGATCAAGGTTCTGCTCTATGTGCTCTGCCACGCGGATGCCGCGCTGACCGTCGGGGAGATCACCCGTGCGTGCGGTGTCACTGAGCATGAGGTCGAAGAAGCGATGTGCTACTGGACGCAGAACGGCGTTCTCAGCAATGCACCGGCAGTGCCGGTCACGCATGTGCAGACCGCAGCGGCTGTTCCGCCGGCAACTGCCGTGCAGCAGCCCGCACAGGAGGCAGCAGCGCCCGTTCAGCCTGCCGCAGAGCCGCGCCGCAGCAGCGTGCCGGTCTCCAGCAGCAGCTTCCGGCTCCGCCCGGATGACATTGTAAGGCGCAGAAACGAAAACGCCGCGGTCGCCGAATTGCTGAGCTGTGCTGAGCAGTTTGCCAAGCGTCCGCTCAATTATACCGAGCTCAACAGCCTGATCTGGATGCATGAGTATCTCGGGATCCAGCCGGAGCTCATTCTCATTCTGATTGCATACTGCGCCGAGAGCGGACAGTTTCAGATCCGCACAATGGAGCAGATTGCCGTGCAGTGGCAGGAAAACAGCATTACGACCGCCGACCTCGCCAAGGAGGATGTGCAGCGCCGCATCGAGCAGCGCTCCTATAACGGGCAGATGATGCATATTTTCGGCATGTCAAAGCCGCCGACCGCCGCGCAGCAGGAGATCTTCAGCCGCTGGTGTGCGCTTCGGATGCCGCCCGAGATGATCCGCATTGCCTACGACAAAATGCGCGACAATATCAGCATGGACGCCGGAAGCCGTCAGCAGCTCAAATATATGAACGGCATCATTGAGCGCTGGGCAGCCGCCGGAATCTATACCCCCGAGGGCGCAGAGCAGGAGGATATCCGGCACCGCGCCGAGATGCAGAAAACTGCCGCGCAGCCCGCAAAGCGCCGTGCCGCCGGGCAGTCTGCAAAGAAACCGGAACCACGCCCCGCACAGTCCTCGATCGACCTTGCGGAGGCAGAAAAGCTCATCAACAAATTCTGAGACAGCGTCTCATTCTATAAGGAGGGGAGATCCCGATGCTCAGAGAACAGCTCTTCAATGAAGCGTTCAGCCGCATTCAGGCGCGGCGTCAGGCGGCAAGATTGCAGCAGGAGCAGCGCACCGAGCAGATCCGCCGGGAGATCCCCGAGACAGCAGAGCTTGACCGGCAGCTCCGCAATACCTGCCTTGCCATCTTTCAGGCAGCAAACGGAGAAGACCGTGCCGCAAGACTGAAAACCGTCGAACAGCAGAGCCGCCAGGCAGAGGATATGCTGCGGCGCATTCTCACCGCACACGGCTATCCCGCAGATTATCTCGACCTGCATTTCAGCTGCACAGCGTGCGATGACACCGGCTTTGTTGACGGCGTCCCCTGCACCTGCTTAAAGCAGGAGATCGGCAGGATCGGCGCGGAGCAGCTCAATCAGCACTCCCAGCTCGCGCTCTGCCGCTTCGATACCTTCTCGATGCACTATTACCGCGATCTGCCGCCGGAGCAGTATTCCGCGATGGAGCAGATCTTTCTCCGCTGCCGCAGCTATGCGGAGGAATTTGATCCGGAAACCTCCGGCAATCTGCTGATGACCGGCGCGACCGGGCTCGGCAAAACGCATCTCTCGCTCTCGATTGCCAGCGTCCTGCTCGAACAGGGATACAGCGTCATTTATGACGCCGCCGGCAATCTGCTGCATATGCTCAATCAGGAGTATTTCTCGCGCGGGCAGTCCGAGCAGTCCGATACGCTCTCGCTGCTCCTCGAATGTGACCTTCTGATCATTGACGACTTCGGCACCGAGTTTGACACACAGTTCAACCGCTCGATGCTCTATACCCTGATCAACGGCAGAATCAATGCGCGGAAGCCGATGATCCTCAGCACGAACCTCAGCCTTGCCGAGATCCAGGCACAGTACGGAGAGCGCGTGCTCTCCCGGCTCCTCTCGGCATCTGTCTTCCAGTTTTACGGAACCGATATCCGCATGCGGAAACGCTGACCAACAGAAAGGAGACGCCTATGCGTGAAGTCCTGCTCTCAGACCTCAATGAGCGCATCCTCAGCTCGCCGGAATCTCTGATTATTGATTCCGAGGCTGCCTATGACAAGCAGCTCCGTGTGCTCACGGACAACATCTGCCGCCATGCCAAGGAGAAGCCCATCACGCTGATCTCGGGTCCCTCCGGCTCCGGCAAGACCACGACGGCCTGCCGCATTGAGCAGATCCTCGATGCTGCCGGATTCGAGTCGCACACGCTCTCGATGGATAATTATTTTGCGGATAATTCCCGCAATGAGGATCTTGTCGATCAGGACGGCAACCCCGACTATGAGTCGCCGCTTCGCCTTGACATTGATCTGCTGAACACCCAGCTTGAGCAGCTTGCACGCGGCGAAACCGTCGAGCTGCCGCGCTTCAATTTTCTGACGCAGAAGCAGGAGAAATCCGGCAAGCTGCTCACGCGGAAGCCGAATGAGCTTATCATCATGGAGGGCATTCATGCGCTGAACCCCGAGGTCACAGGCACGCAGTCTGCTACGCGCATCTACCTCAGCGTCCGCACGCGCATCAGTGACGGCGAAAACCGCCTGCATCCCTCTCTGATTCGCTTCGCACGCCGCCTGCTCCGCGATTCCCGCACACGCGGCAGAGCGCCGGAGGAGTCCTTCAAGATGCTGAAAAGCATCTCCCGCGGCGAAAATCTCTACATCATGCCCTATAAGCATCTTGCGGATTTCGAGCTCGACACGTTTATTGCCTATGAGCTCCCGATCTACCGCGCTGAGCTGATGAATACCGTCCGCACACTCGCCGAAACCGCACCCCCGGAGAGCGGCATTCCGATGCTCCTTAATGTACTGGAGGATCTGGAGCCGATGGGGACCGAGTGGATCCCGCAGAATTCGCTCATCCGTGAATTCATCGGCGGCTCGCCCTTTACCGACTGACGCGGCAATGGCGGACAATGCACCGTTTTCGGTCTGCTTCAGCGGACACCGCCCCGAGCAGCTTCCGGTCGGCACAGCTATGCAGATGCTCCGGCGCAGGCTCCTCGACGAGATCGAAAGTGCCGTCCGCGACGGTGCGGACACCTTCTACACCGGCATGGCGCAGGGGATTGACATTCTTGCGGCAGAATCCGTGCTGAGCTGCCGGAGAAAGCGCTGCCTCCCGCTCAGGCTGATTGCTGTGCGCCCCTATGCAAACCACGGAAAGGAGCTGCGCCGCACGGCACTCTATCGCTACAACAGCATTTTAGAGGGCGCCGACGAAGTGATCGTCCTGCGGGAAGCCTATGCACGCAGCTGCTATTCTGAGCGCAATGCCTATATGATCGAACACAGCCGCCGTCTCATCGCAGTCGTCGGCAATATGCAGTCCGGCACCGGGCAGACCATCCGCATGGCGGAGAAGGCAGGTCTGGAGCTCCGCATCCTGAAAATCGCACCTGTTCTGCGCTGAGCAGAATCCTACATTTTTTGACCCGAGGAAGGAGGGCAGACCGTCTGTACAAAACAGACGGAACGCTTATGGCAACAAAAGCATACAAACGCAAGCATGCGATCGGTACGACCGCAATCCCGTTTCTGATCACGATTCTGATCTCGATGATCGTGCTCGGCGCCGTCGGCTATTATTTCTACAACAAGCTGACGATCAAGGAGACCGAGCTGAAGCCGATGCAGAGTGCCACGACCAGTATCTCCGACGCAGACATCAACGAGATCCTCTTTGTGCTTGAGCCGACCACAGAAAACCGCCAGCCGGCAGTCATGCTGATGCGCTTTGATCCTGTGCGAAAGAACGAATACTGCCTCGGCATCCCGCTGACGATGATGGTCGATCACGAGGGCAAGGATATGACCGTGCGGCAGTGCCTTTCCGACCACGGTTACAACGCGCTGAAAAACGCAGTCGGCAAAACGCTCGATCAGGAGATCAACCGCTATATCCGCATGGACACAGAGGGCTTCGCAAAGTTCATCTCGCTGATCGGTAATGTCAACTATGTTGTGCCGATCCGCGATGACGGCATCCGTCCCGAGTCCACCTCGCAGGTGCTCGACGCAGGACAGTTTGAGACGCTGCTCACCAGCCGCAAGTATTCGAGCGAGCAGGAGCGCGCAGCCGTGATCGGGCTTTCTGTCGCAGCACTGCTCAATCAGTGCGACGGCAAGCGCATCGCCACGAATCTTGACAGCTATTTCCGCGCTGTCATCAACACCGTCTCGACGGATGTGACGACGATGGACTTTTCGGCACACCGCCATGCGATCTCTTATATCTTTGAGCATGCAGATGCGCCCGCAAAGGGTATCAGCATGATCTTCGAGCCGAAGGATGAGAACCTTGTGGTCACAGATTCCGCGCTTCAGAATCTGAAGGTCACCTTCTCGCAGACCGCAACAACAAAATAACAGTTGCAATGAAACAGCCCCCGATCCTGCACGGAATCGGGGGCTTATCTGTTATTTCTGCGGCTCCTGCACGGCGCGGAGCTGTGCCGCCTTGCGTTCCCGCTTGTCGGCATACATCTGATCGTCGGCATGCTTGATCAGAACATCGAGGTCAAAATCATCCCGCAGCGGCTCGAAGTAGTAACCGATGCTCGCCAGCACCAGATACGGCTTCCCGGAGCCTGCATTGTAGGCGTCCAGATCCGCCTGAAACCGCTGCTGATAGTCTTCATAGAACGCTGCCTCTGTTCCCAGCGGGATCAGTGCTGCCACGGCAAATTCATCGCCGCCGAATCTTGCGCAGATCGCATCACCGACGGTGTTCTTCTGCAACGCATCGGAAACTGCGATGATCGCGTTGTCGCCTTCGAGATGCCCGAAGGTGTCATTGATTGTTTTCAGCCCGTCGAGATCGACGGAGATGAAGATGACGCTCAGCTTCTGCCCGATGCGCTTTGCGACCTGCGCATTGAACTCGCGGTAGAATCCGCGGCGGTTCAGCAGACCCGTCATATGATCGTGGATATACAGCCTGTCGAGCTCTGCATTGACGGCGCGGAGCTTCTCGTTCATCTGCCGGATCCGCATCTGACCGTGGAAGGTGCCGAGCGCGGCATTGATGGAATTCATGAAGGAATCGACCTTATTATAGTCATCAAAGGACTGATCCGGCTGGAAGACGCAGTATCCGAGCGGGTCGTCCAGGAAGTGGAGCGCCGTGACAACGATCGGGTCGGTGTGCGCAAAGAACAGTTCCCAGTGCGGGACAAGCTCACGGACCGGCACCCGGCAGGGCGGCTCCGTGTGCCAGTAACAGCGCTGGATCAGAACATCCGCTTCGTCCGTGAATCGGCGCCCGGAACGGATACGCGCCTGTGCCGCATCATGCTCAAGAAAATCCGAATTCAGCGCCAGCACGATGCTCTGGAACACAAAGTGGTCAGATATGATCTGCGGAAGCTCCTCCAGCGACTGCATCTGCGCGATGTAGCTCTGGAGATTGCACATCGAGACCTGCCGCTGATCGGCATACCGCACCTTCTGATCGAGCGCAAGCAGCGCTTCGTTGATATGATCAAAATTCACCGGCGCACACCCGCAGGACTGCGAGTGAACGATCTCAAAATCAACGGTATTGAATGCAGAAACGGTCTTTCCCGCAAGCCGTGCCGCGATGGCAGCGACAAGCTCTTTGCCCATTTGGTCGTAATCCGGGCGGCAGGTTGTGAGATGCGGGATCATGTACTGCGCCTGCTCAATGCCGTCAAAGCCGGTGACGATGCAGTCCCGCGGGACAAGACAGCCGCGCCGCTGCAAATAGTTGCAGACGGTGATCGCCATGGCGTCGTTGGCACAGATGATTGCGTCCGGGATCGGGCGCTGTTCATCTTCAAACCACCGTTCCATTGTAGTTTGCGTGGGACCTGCCCAGAAGCCGCCGTATCCGACCAGATCCTCGCTGAACGGGATGTCATGCTTCCGGAGTGCGCGCCGGAATCCGATCAGACGGTCATCGGAGAACACATTATCCTGAATGCCCGCCATCATATACAGCGTTCTGGCACCGTGCGCCTCGATCACATGGCTGCACAGCCGCTCGAACACATCAGTGTAGGCAAAGGAGAAGCTGATGCAGCCCGGAAGCTGCTGATCAATGGTGATCACAGGGATGCCCGCCTCCAGCGCCTCCGCGACCACATCATAGATCACTGGATTCTCATTGAGAAAGCGCGGAAACACGATGATTGCGGAGAGCTTTTCATAGTGGATCAGACGGAAGACGGCGGCTTCTCCGATGACATCGGGCGTTTGCGGCATCATCGGATCGGTGCATGCGTTGAACAGAACCAGCCGGAATCCGTTCTGACAGGCGTGCCGGTTGAGTGCCTGAATCATATATAAGCGATCCTCCTGCTGCACCGTCGAGAGACAAACGCCGATCAGCCGGATCTCCTGCGCCTCTGCCATATGCCTGTCACCTCCCCGTAATTCCATCGTAATACAGATATATTATAGCACAGAAGATTTCTGATTGCAAGTGCTTTTTTGTGCCTTTTTTCAATGTTTATTTTGCGATTTTATCATATATTGCAATTCAAAAATTATTCCTGCGGCGTCTGTTCGGCAAATTTCGCGCGCGGATTGTGCTATAATCAGATTGTCAGATCGACATTGTGTTCTCCGAACCACCCTATGGAAACGCCCCGTTCGCTGCGGTACACGCAGGCGGACGAGGCGTATTTTTTTATTTGCGGAACCATGCGCGCCGGATGCGCAGAAAGAGCATCGCAAGGGGGATGTCTGTCAGCAGCTTGCAGATGTCCTGGAGCACAATGCTGTCGCCGAAGGGCAGGGTCAGCAGCCGGATCAGCAGGAAGGAGAGCAGCAGCCGGAACACACAGAGGATGCAGTGCCGTGCCGCCGCTGTGGCGCGGGGCACCTCGCTGCGGAAAAGTTCCCTGCGGTTGATGAGGAAGCCGCAGCAGAGCCCGATCAGCGCCGAGAGCGCCGCCGCGATGAACAGATGCTGCGAAAAACCGCGGGTGCTCAGAATCCCGTTCAGCAGGCAGAAGAAGATCAGCTCGAGCAGCCGGCAGACAAGGCTGCCGCTGTGGAAGCGCAGAATATTTCCGTAGATCCGCACGGAATCGCGCACAGGCTTGAAATGCGTTGCCGCGTTCTCGTCAAAGTAGATCGTGCGGATGCTGTGCTCGCGGATCGGGATGCCGTCCTGCCCGCACCGGAGCAGCATGTTTGTTTCATATTCAAACCGCTCGCCGGAGATCTCCGTCATCGCCTGCCAGATGCCGCGAGGAAATACACGCAGACCGGTCTGCGTATCAGTGACGGCAATGCCGCAGAACAGCCGGAACACGGCAGATGTAATACGGTTTCCCGAGCGGCTCTTCGGCGGAACATTCTCTGCGCTGAAATCGCGGACGCCGAGCCAGAGCGCATCGTCCTCCGCTTCGCACATTTTCTCTGCGCAGGCACGGATATCCTCCGGGTGATGCTGTCCGTCGCCGTCGATTGTGACGCAGCCCTTTGCCTCGGGGCGGTGTTCGAGCAGCCAGTGAAATGCCGTTTTCAGCGCATGCCCCTTGCCGAGATTCTTCGGGTGATGCAGCACCGTGCAGTGCAGCTCGGTTTCTGCCTCCGTGAAATAATGCTGATTCTCCTCTGCGGAGCCGTCATCGACCAGTAGAATATCGGTGAAGCCCTGCTCCTGCACGCCGCGGATCACGGCAGGCAGGCGGTCATCGGGGTCCAGTGACGGAATCACGACCGTCACATTTTGCAGTTCAGACATGGGGGTTACTTCCTTCCATTGTGTTCGATCTGTCATGTTCTATTATACCATGCAGGCAGCGCGATTGCAAGCGCTCAGTCGAAATAGCCGTGATACGAAATGCGGTAGCTGCTCTGCGGGAACAGATATGCGTAGTAATCGACGAAATAATCGTCGGTCATCGCGGCAATGAAATCCATCGTCAGATCGTGCGGATCGGATTCCTCATAGGGGCGCTCCGCCGGATACCAGATCTGCTTTTCCTTCACGGCGGCAATGTGATGCCGGTAGAGGCAGGATGCGGTGTTGTGCGTCACGGCATCCTGATAGATCTGCTCATACATCTGCTCCATCATCGGGATGACGGTATCGCGGATCTGCTGCTGCACGCGGTTCTGCATGTAGATCTTCTGATAATTCTCGCGCTTTAGCTGCAAGAGCGCTTCAAAATGTTCCGCATCGAGCATGAGATAGGGCTTGCCGTAGCTCATTTCGATGAGGTTCACCTCGAGATTGTTGATGACTTCCGCATTGCTTTTGCCGACGGCTGTTTCCGTGAACACATTCTCCGAGGGGATGAGATGTGCGCGCACGGCATCCTGACGGTCCTTGCCGAGATACGCAAGCATATCGCAGATGCGGACAAGGCAGCCCTCAAGCGTCGCCGGAATGAGCTTCCGGTCGCCGTCCTCATCACGGATGCAGTCCTTCATGCGGGCATCGAACAGCGCAAAATCCGTCAGCGGATGCGGGCGGTATTCCGCCTGCGGCAGCTCGCCGTTGTGGCAGACGATGCCGTCAAGCGTCTGGAGCGAGATATTATACGGGATAATCGTGTCGAGCACGCGGACGCTGTGCAGATTGTGGCGGAAGCAGCGGCCTGTGCGGGCATGATAGAGCGCATGGAGCGCGTGCTCGCCGGCATGCCCGAAGGGGGTGTGCCCCATATCATGCCCGATCGCAATGGCTTCGATCAGATCGGCGTTGAGCCCCAGCACCGCGCCGATGTTGCGTGCAATGCGCGAGACAAGCTGCACATGCAGCGCACGGCGCGAGAGGTCGTCATTGCGGTAAAAGGAGAAGACCTGCGTCTTGTCGGCGTAGCGGTTATAGTAAAGGCTGTTGAGGATCTTGTCGGCGTCCTTCGAGAAGGGCGGGCGGTAGATCTGCGGAACATCGCTCGGGCGCTCCTGCCGCCGGATCACATCCTCGTTTTTTGTCGCATAGGGGGAGACATAGCCGCCTTTGCTGTCCTCCGCGATGCGCTTCTGCAATGCAGCGGAAATGCGTTCGTAATGTGCCATAGAACCCTCCGGAAACGGATCAGCCGCCCGGCTGCACGCCTTCACAGACCTCGAAGACGGTGCCGGTTTCATCATAGCGGATCCAGTAATAATGTTTCAGATGGTCGGGCATAATCGGACCGTTGTCCGTGTAGAGATAATACCCGACTTTGCCGGCTTTTCCCTCCTGCACGCTGCCCCAGTCAAAGTCTCCGTACCGTGCGGCGACCTCGTGAATATCGGCATGCAGAATGCGCCGGTCATTGTATTTGTAATAGGTCGGATGTGTCAGCACAAAGGCAGTCACACCCGTCAGCGCGAGCACATCCGTCAGAAGCAGGATGCCCCGCAGCTTTGCACGCCCGTGCCGTCTCAGCGCCGCGATCCAGAGCACGGAAAGGATGATTGCACCGAGCCCCAGTGACGCAAGCAGCGCCAGCTCAATCAACTCAGAATACCATGCGTTCACACTGCGTCACGCTCCCTTCTTCTGCTCAATCAGCGCACAGTCGCGGAGCGGCACAAGCTCTGTGAGCGCCTGCATGAATGCCGCATCAAGCGAAATGCCCGCAGGCGATTTCGGTCTGAGATAGCGGCGGGAGCCCGTGAGCCAGAAGCAGAACGGCGTTTCGCCGGGATGCGCGGCACAGACTGCATTGAGCCTGCGCAGCAGCTCGGCGCTGTCCGGGAGCTTCACGCAGAGCTGCCTTGCAGACAGATATTCCGCGATCTGATCCTCCGAAAGAATGCCCTCGCAAAAGAGGCGTGTCTCACCGCTTTTCGCGGCAATTTTGCCCTTCACCCAGATGACTGCATCCTTCACCGCGAGCCGTTCGACTGCGACGTACAGCGACGGGAACACCAGACATTCCATTGCGCCGCCTGTGTCCTCGACCGCAAGATAACACATCTTGCCGCCCTTTTTTGTGACATGCTGCCGCGCATCGGTCACCATGCAGAAGAATGACACCGGCGTCTTGTCACGCAGATTTGCCGCTTCGGAGACCGTCGGGAGCCGCAGAAGCTGACGGCACGGCTCCCATTTCGCGAGCGGATGCCCGGAAAGATACAGCCCCGTCATTTCCTTTTCCATTTGCAGCAGGATCCTGTCCGGATATTCCGGCAGATCGGGCGGCTGCATTGCGGCAGAATGTGCACCCGCACCGCTGTCGCCGAAGAGGGATAGCTGCCCCGCAACGGTATTGCGGCTTTCGTTGTGCGCCGCCGCGATGAGCTGCTCATAGACCTCGATCATCTGGCGGCGGTTCCAGCCGAGCCCGTCCATCGCACCCGCACGGATGAGGCTTTCCACCCCGCGCTTGTTGAGGTCGCCGCCGCTGTTTCGCTCGCAGAAATCCTGTAAGCTGCGGTATTTCCCGTGTGTCTCGCGCTCACTGACATAGCCGCGGATTGCTGCCGCACCGAGCCCGCGGATCGCGCTGAGCCCGAAGCGGATGCCGTCCGGCGCCGCGGTAAATCCGCCGTCGCTGATGTTGATATCCGGCTTGCGCACAGGGATGCCGTGCGCCTCTGCCAGCGAAATATATTCCAGCAGCTTGCCCGTGTTCGCGATCACCGAGCTCATGAGCGCGGCGTAATACTCCGCGGGATACCTGCATTTCAGATACGCCGTTTCATATGCCACGCGCGCATAGGCGGCTGCATGCGATTTATTGAACGCATAGCTTGCGAATGCCGCCATCTTGTCAAAGATGAGATTCGCAGTCCCCTCGGAGACGCCGTTTGCCAGCGCACCGCAGCAGCTTTCATTGCCGTGCAGGAAGACTGCGCGCTCGGCGTCCATCTGTGCATGCTTCTTCTTCGCCATCATGCGGCGCACCAGATCTGCTCTGCCGTAGGAATAGCCCGCCAGCGCACGGCAGATCTCCATGACCTGCTCCTGATATACGATGCAGCCGAAGGTCTCGCGCAGGATCGGCTCCAGCAGCGGATGATCGTAATGCACCTTCGCAGGGTCTCTGCGTGCTTCGAGATACTGCGGGATCGAATCCATCGGTCCCGGGCGGTAGAGCGAGATGAGTGCCGTCAGATCGGAGATGCTTTTCGGCTGCATCTTGATCAGCACGCGCCTGAGCCCGTCCGATTCCATCTGAAACACGCCGATGCTGTCGCCCTTGCCGAGCATCGCAAAGACCGCGCTGTCATCCTCCGGGATCTGCTTCACGAGAAATGCGGGATCCCGCTTCTGAATGCGGCGTTCTGCGTCCCGGATGACCGTGAGGTTTCTGAGCCCGAGGAAATCCATTTTCAGCAGCCCGAGCTGCTCAAGCTGTGTCATCGTGTACTGCGTGACGATCACGCCGTCGTTCACTGTCAGCGGCACCTGCTCCATCACCGGCTCCGCAGAGATGACAACGCCCGCAGCATGCGTGGTCGTGTGACGCGGCATGCCCTCAAGCTGCATCGCAAGCGAGAGCAGCCGCTTTATGCGCGGATCCTCCTCAGCGAGCTGCCGGAGCTCCGCAGAGCCCTCCAGCGCACCCTTCAGCGTGATGCGGAAATCCTGCGGGATGAGCTTTGCGGCGCGGTCACAGAGTGCATAGGGCAGATCCATCGCCCTGCCGGTGTCGCGGATCGCCGCCTTTGCTTTCAGCGTATCGAATGCCGCAATCTGCGCAACACGGTCTGCGCCGTATCGCCGCGTCACATAGTCGATGACGCGCTGTCTGCCCTCGATGCAGAAGTCGATGTCAAAGTCCGGCATGCTCACGCGCTCCGGGTTCAGGAAGCGCTCAAAGAGCAGACCGTTTTTCAGCGGGTCAATATCCGTGATGCCGATGCAGTAGGCGCAGAGTGAGCCCGCGCCCGAGCCGCGTCCGGGACCGACGGGAATGTCATGCGATTTTGCGTAATGGACAAAATCCCAGACGATGAGGAAGTAGTCCGCATATCCCATGCGGCAGATGACATCGTACTCATAATTCATGCGGTCGGCGGCTGCCTGCGGGGGCTGTTCGCCGTAGCGTGCACGGAGACCTGTCTCACAGAGCGAGCGGAAATAGGCGGCGGTATCCGTCACGCCCTCGGCCTTGTACTGCGGCAGATGGAGCTTGCCGAAGGTGAATTCCACATTGCACCGCGCCGCGATCTCCGCGGTATTGCGGAGCGCAGCAGGGCAGTCGGCGAAGAGCGCGTTCATCTCCTCGGTCGGTCTGAGATAGAAGGAGTCATTCTCCGGCACCATCGAGGACGGCTCGCGGAGCGTTGTGCCGGTCTGAATGCAGATCAGCAGCTTTTGCAGCGTTGCATCCTCTTTGCGGAGATAATGCGCATCATTGGTCGCGGCGAGCGGGATGCCCGTCTCCGCAGCAATGCGCTTCAGACCGTCCAGCAGGTGCATGTCTTCCGTAAGGCCGTGATCCTGCAATTCGAGATAATAATGTCCCTCGCCGAAGAGTGCGGCATCGCGGAGCGCGGTCTCCTTCGCCGCCTGATAATTGCCGTCCCGGAGCTTCCGTGCGACCTCGCCGTTCATGCAGCCCGAGAGCGCGATCAGCCCCTCGTGATACTGCTCCAGCAGCGCCTGATCGGCTCGCGGCTTGGAATAGAAGCCCTCGATCGCCGCACGCGAGACGATCTGCATAAGATTCCGATAACCTGTGTTGTTCTCGCAGAGCAGCGTGAGATGATAGGGCTTGCGGTCAAGCGGAGAATCCTTGTCGAAGCGGGTGCGGGGAGCAACATAGATTTCGCAGCCGATGACCGGATGGATGCCCGCAGCCTTTGCCGCCTGCCAGAACAGCACAGCGCCGTAGAGCACGCCGTGATCGGTGACCGCAACGGCGGTCTGCCCGAGCTCCTTGACGCGCTCCATGAGCTGCTCGATGCGGCAGGCGCCGTCGAGCAGAGAATATTCTGTATGCACATGCAGATGCACAAACGGCTCCATACCGTCACCTCTTTTCTGAAACTCAAAATTAAGAAAAAAGTTCCTGCGATAAATCGGAATTAAGCAGGGAGCCCAACACGCCCAGCTGGCAGTATGAAAACTTGAGGTTCCTGCTCCCCACGAAGCGGGGGTGACAACCCAAGGGGAAAGGGGGAGATTCGCTCCGCTCACACCCCCCTTCCCCCTTAGGTTTTCGCCCCCGAGCCCCCGCTTTCCTGATCCCCCATCCCCCTTTTTGCAAACCTCAT
>JAEEXH010000117.1 GCA_016291435.1 Oscillospiraceae bacterium | reverse complement strand
GCTGGCTGACCTTCCAGGAGTATTTCGAGCGCACACAGAATAACCCGAAGCGCTGGGGCAAGCCGTTCTCTGCGCTGCTCGGCGCCTTCAAGGCACAGCTTGAGCTCTCCTGTGCATCCATCGGCGGCAAGGACTCCATGTCCGGCACCTTTGAGCATGTCGATGTCCCGCCGACGCTCGTTTCCTTCGCTGTTTCCACTGCGGATACCCGCCGCGTGGTCTCTCCGGAGTTCAAGGCTGCGGGCGATACCGTCATCCGCATCGCACCGGAATACGGCAGCGACGGGCTCCCGGACTGGGACAGCGTCCGTGCATGCTTTGACAAGCTCGAGCAGATCATCTCCGACGGCAGAGCGAAGGCTGTCTGGACCGTCTCGAACGGCGGCGCCGCAGAGGGTATCGTCAAGATGGCAATGGGCAACCACATCGGCTTTGAGTTCACCAAGACGCTGCCCGAGAAGATCCTCTTTGACCCGTTTGCCGGCTCCTTCCTGATCGAGCTGGACGGCGCGGCAAAGGACGGCGAGGAGGTCATCGGCAGAACGACCGAGCAGTACAAGATCTTCTCCGACAGCTACACCATCAGCATCGACACGCTCCAGAAGGCCTGGGAGGGCAAGCTCGAATCCGTCTTCCCCTGCCGCATCAAGACTGCGTTCGCAAGCATCGAGGCATATGCCCACAGTGCGTCTCAGCGCCCGGCACCGGCTGTCAAGGTCGCAAAGCCGCGTGTGCTGATCCCGGTCTTCCCCGGCACCAACTGCGAATATGATACCGCACGCGCTTTCGAGCGCGCAGGCGCAGTGCCCGAGGTGCTGGTCATCCGCAATCTCTCCGCATCCGCAATCGAGGAATCTGTCGAAGCGGTCGTCAAGGCGATCGGCAATGCGCAGATGATCATGATTCCCGGCGGCTTCTCCGGCGGCGACGAGCCGGACGGCTCCGCAAAGTTCATCACATCGTTCTTCCGCAACAGCCGCGTCACCGACGCCGTGCATGACCTGCTGAAAAAGCGCGACGGTCTGATGCTCGGTATCTGCAACGGCTTCCAGGCGCTCGTCAAGCTCGGTCTTGTGCCCTATGGCGAGATCACCGAAATGAGCGAGAATTCCCCGACACTGACCTTCAACACCATTGCGCGTCACCAGAGCATGATGGTCAACACCCGCATCGCATCGAACAAGTCGCCGTGGCTTGCCGCATGCGAGGTCGGCGATATCCACACCATCGCGATTTCGCACGGTGAGGGACGCTTCATCGCCTCCGGCTCGCTGCTCCAGCGCATGGCAAACAACGGTCAGATCGCAACACAGTATGTCGATCTCTCCGGCCGCCCGACAATGGATATCCGCTTCAACCCGAACAGCTCCGTGGACGCCATTGAGGGCATCACCTCCCCCGACGGCAGAATCCTCGGCAAGATGGGTCACAGCGAACGCATCGGCGCAGAAGTCTGCAAGAATGTGCCCGGTGAAAAGGATCAGAAGATCTTTGAGAGCGGCGTCAATTATTTCGCATAAGGTTCCGGCAGCCTCCGAAGCGCATTCGGGGGCTGCTCCTGTAAGGAGTATACAGCATGGATGATTTCACCGCAAAGCGCCTTGCGGATCTCGCGGCGCAGTCCGACCGCGCAGGGCGTTTCACCTTCAGCGACTTCCTGAACGAAGCAGAGCAGAGCACCTATACGCAGATGCAGCGGGAGCTCAGCTATGCCGGCGTGACCCTCTGGGGCGGCAGGGAGGATGCCGACCGCGTAATGCTGCGCTTCGGCAGTGCGGATGCCCTCGGCTATGAGGAGGCATTCCCGATTGCCTGCGTAGAGATTGCGCCGGCACAGGAGAAATTCGCGGAGGCGGTCACGCACCGGGATATCCTCGGGGCGCTGATGCATCTCGGGATTGAGCGCGGCACACTCGGCGACATTCTTCTCGACGGAAAAACCGCGTATCTTCTGTGCAAAACGGATATTGCGGAATACATCTGCCGGGAGCTGGACCGCGTGCGGCACACGACCGTGCAGTGCCGTATCATCCCGGAGTTTCCGCCCGCGCTCGCCGCAAGAACGGAGCCCCGCAGCGTACAGATCGCCTCGGAGCGGCTCGATGCCGTCATTGCGAAGCTCTTTCACATCTCCCGCGGCGACTGTCTCACGCTGTTTCACGCGAAAAAGGTGTTTCTGAACGGCGCTGTCACAGAGTCGGGCAGCCATGCCGTCAAACCCGGAGACCGGGTATCTGTCCGCGGATACGGGAAATTCCGCTACACCGGCGTCACGGGGACAACGAAGAAAGGCAATCTGATTGCGGGCGTGGAAATCTATATTTGAACGCGCTGATACGACTGTGCAGCAATGCCTCATAAACAGACGAAAGCCCCTGATCGAACAATCAGGGGCTTTGTTTGGATACTGTTCATTTGCATTCGCGGTCTTAATCCGCCTGCAAATCCGCTGTCTTACCGTTTGTCGCAGCGAGAAATGCGTCCGGCGAGAGAAAGATCTGCGTTCCGAGCCTGCCGCCGCTCACGATGATCTCATCGTAAAGCAGCGCCATCTCATCGAGAAACACCGGGTAATCCTTCTTCATGCCGATTGCCGTGCAGCCGCCGCGGATATAGCCTGTCACTGCCTGAATCTCCTTCACAGGCAGCAGCGCCAGAGACTTCTCCCCTGCCGCCTGTGCCGCCTTTTTCAGATCCATCGTCGCCGTGCCCTGCATCACAAAAGCGTAATGCCCGCCGCTCTTCCCGACGCACATCAGCGTCTTGAAGGTCTGCTCCGGGTCCTGCCCCAGCATCTTAGCAATCTGCACCGCATCCGTGAATTCTCCGCACTCATAAAAGTTCAGCCGGTGCGGGAGCTGCTTCTGCTCCAGAATGCGCATTGCATTCGTCTTCTGTTCCTTTGCCATTATGCGTTCTCCTTCTGTACGGGCAGCCTGCGCGGTTCACAGCCGTCCCAGTCCTTTTTGCCGCGGAAGAGCTTATCGCAGATCAGAAGCCCCGCGAGCGCATATCCCACGCCGAAGATCAGCCCGCCGAGCACATCGGTCGGGTAGTGTACGTAAAGATACATGCGCGAAAATGCAATCAGCGCCGCAAACAAAAGTGCCGCGATGCCCCATCGCTTTTTCCACATGAACACCGCCGCTGCCACGGCAAATGATGCCTGCGTATGTCCGGACGGGAACGAGAAATCCGACGGCGCCTCAATCAGCAGCGTGACCGCCGTGTTGACAGCAAACGGCCGGATGCGCCCAATCAGCGGCTTCATGAGCAGATTGCCGCAAAGCAGGCAGAGAATCAGCGCGATCGCTGCCACATGCGCATATTTCCGCGTCGGCTTATAGGCCAAGCCCGCAAGCGTCAGCACGATCCAGAACCAGCCGCCGCTGCCGAAAAATGTAATAAACGGCATCACACGGTCAAGCATCCCCGACTGCATATGCGTCTGGATCCAATCTAAAAAGGTAAACTCCCAAGCCATAAGAAGCTGACTTCCTCTCTGTTTTGATCGTATCAATTATACCATAAACCGGCAGAAAATACAAGAGCGCAAATCCGAAGATTCAGATGCTGACAGACGCCCGCTTCCGCCAGCTGTAAAAGCCGTAGAGATCATTGATCAGGAACATGCAGTAGTTTGCAACCATCGGCAGGCAGGACAGATCCTCCCTCGCGGCAAGCACCCAGAGCACAATCAGCACAACGTCATTCGCCGCATATGCCAGCGCGTAATAGGGCGAGCGGAGCGCGGTCAGATACGCTGCGAGAAAGCTCGTGGTAATTGAGATGATACTCACGGGGAGCTGCGCCGTATGCAGAAGCCGCAGCAAAACGCCGAACAGCGCCGTTGCCGCAGCGGTCGCCAGCAGCATCCCGGTGATGTTTTTTGCTGTGAGCTTCTTCCGGATCGCGACCGTGCCCTTGCTGTCATAGGGGTTGCGGAGCCATGTCACCAGCGAGACCGCCGCCATCGGGAGCGTCATGCCGAGATAGGTGAGCATTTCTCCGTAGTAGCGGAAAAAGTACGAAATCACGCCGTAAAAGATGCTGAATACGATCGTGAGAAGCTGCCCGTAGAAATGCCCGACTGCTAGAAAAATGAGTGCTGTCACGCCGATGAGGGCGGCAATCAGCGAGGGAATGCCTGTCTCCGGCGACGCCCATGCACAGAGCGACACGGCGGCGACGGAAATGCCCCAGATGATCCACTCGCGCTTCCCGAGGATCTCATGCGGGGGAACAAACCGGATCTTCATAATACCTCCAATACAAAGGGCATCCGCGGTACATCTTTGAAAGCCTGATGATGTACCCGGATGCCCGGCGGCGTATCTTATTTTGCTGCTGCAAGGATCTTCTCCGCGCACCTGATGCCGTCCACCGCCGCGGAGACAATCCCGCCGGCATATCCGGCACCCTCTCCGCAGGGGTAGAGCCCGCGCATGCCGGCCGATTCCAGTGTGTCACGGTCGCGCAGGATGCGCACAGGCGAGGATGAGCGCGTCTCCGGCGCCGTCAGCACGGCATCGTAGACGCAGAAACCGCGGAGCTGCCGCTCCGTCATCGGAATGCCAGCCCGCAGCGCCTTGCAGACAAATTCCGGCAAACAGCATTCCGGCGGCGCAAAGACCGTCCCCAGCGGATAGGTCGGCTCGACCTCGCCGAAGCTCCGGCTCTCGCGGCCTTTCAGAAAATCACCGAGCAGCGTGACCGGCGCTTTGCCCGTGCCGCCGCCCGCCTCATATGCCGCATGTTCAATCTTCCGCTGGAGCTCCATGCCCGCGAGCACATCCTCCGAGCCGAAATCCTGCGGTGTAATGCCGACCAGCAGTGCGCTGTTGGCATTTCTGCCGTCACGCGCATAGACGCTCATGCCGTTCGTGACGACCGTGTCCGGCTCCGATGCGGCCGCCTGCACCGTACCGCCCGGGCACATGCAGAAGGAATAGACGCCTCTGCCGTCATCGGTATGCACCGCGAGCTTATAGCTTGCCGCACCGAGCGACGGATGCCCTGCCGCTGCCTTGTAGCAGAAGCGGTCGATGTCGCGCTGCCTGTGCTCAATGCGCACACCGAGTGAAAATGCCTTCTGCTCCATCGGGATCCCCATGTCTCTGAGCCATGTGAACACATCGCGTGCAGAGTGTCCGACCGCGAGGATCACATGATCCGTGCGCAGCGAATGCGCCGCACCGTCCTGCTCATATTCCACGGAAGTGACAGCGCCGTTTTCGGCACTGAGTCCCGTGCATTTTGCCGAAAAGAGCACCTTTCCGCCGAGCTGCCGGATATGCTGCCGCATTGCCGGGATGCAGACCGCAAGGCGATCTGTGCCGATGTGCGGCTTTGCCTGCCAGAGGATCTCCTCCGGCGCACCGAATTCCGCAAGCGTGTGCAGTACATGCCGGATGCGCGGATCCTTCGTGCCGGTGTTCAGCTTTCCGTCGGAGAAGGTGCCGGCGCCGCCCTCGCCGAACTGCACATTGCATTCGGGATCGAGCACGCCGGTTGTCTGGTAGCGCATGACAGCCTGCTGCCGCTCGGTGACGGATTTTCCGCGCTCAAGCAGCACAGGTCTCAGCCCTGCCTGCGCAAGGGTATATGCCGCAAAGAGCCCCGCCGGACCGCAGCCGATCACGACCGGTCTGTGCGGCAGCTTCCGCTCTGCCGGATACTGCGGCGGCTGATAGGCTTCCGCCGGCTTCACATGGGCTTCCTGCGGGAGTGCGGCAAGGATCGCCTCCTCCCCGCGCACAGCCGCATCGACTGTCGCGATGAAATGCGCGTTTCTGCGTGCATCCACTGCCCGCCGCACCATCTGCATCTCCAGAATGTCACTCGCCTTGCAGTGAAGAACCTCCGCGATCCTGCGCCGCAGAGCATGCTCGTCATAAGAGAGCGGGAGCGTCAGCTCCGAGATGCGCAGCATATGAGGTTCCCCCTTTCTGAGATCAGAGTATTTCCGCACTGACGGAGGAGAAATCCTCCGCAAGAATCACCCGCCAGCGCTCGCCGGCATGGTTCGTCAGGATCAGATGTGTGCCGTGAATCTCTGCACTCTGAAAGCCCGGAGAAGCAGACACGCTCATCACGAACGGGATGATACTTTCATTTTGGTCGGGAATGAGCATCGCAAAACCGTAATGCGCTTCGCCGTTCTCCAGCCAGCCAAACGGCAGCTCACCCGCAAATGCCGGTGCCTTGGCATATCCTGCAAAGCCGTATGGATACCGCGGAGCCTTCGGCAGCGAGGCAATCGGCACCTTTTCTCCGAGATGCAGCACCCGTTTCCCGGAAAGCTCCCCTTCCACCGTGATCGGTACGCACCAGCCGTTCTTCAGCCAGATGCCGTCAATCAGCGGCAGAACGCCGCGGGATGTCATTTCTATTCCCATTGCTCAGAGCTTTGCGATCTTGTCGATCAGAAGCTGGGTCGCCTCCTGCGGATTCGCAGCACCCTTCGTGCGCTTCATGATCTGACCCATCAGCGCCTTGATCGCAGCCTCCTTGCCCGCCTTGTAATCGGCGACCGCCTTCGGATTTGCTGCGAGCACCTCATCTGCGATCTGTTCGAGCAGACCGCTGTCCTGCACCTGTGCAAGACCGAGCTCATCGACCAGCACCTGAATCTCCCTGCCGGTCTCGCGATAGGCTTCGATCAGCTTTGCGGGTGCGGAGCGATTGATCTTGTTCGCGCCGCAGAGCTCCGTCAGCTCGACCCACACATCTGCGGGGATCTCGGTCGGGTTCTGCTCTGCGAGGATCAGATTTGCA
>JAEEXH010000032.1 GCA_016291435.1 Oscillospiraceae bacterium | reverse complement strand
CTCACGGGGAGCATATCTCTGTCCTTCAGATAGTATTTGATCTGCTTTTCACTCTCATCGTACTTTCCGTATTCAAAGTTGATTTTTCTCCGTTCACCGATTAGGCGGTGTATCTTATCCAAGTTTTCCAAAAGGTTAAGTGTCGAGGGACATCGCTCATTCAGAATGATACGGCTAATAAGCTGCCTGATCTCGGCATCGGAATACATACCCTCAAACTTCTTGATAAGCAGCCGCTTTTGCTTTGAAGTCAGGAACTTATTTATGGAGATAGAATCCATAATGAAGCGTATCTCATTGAACGAGAAGCCTTTGTCGATCAGAGCATAGTAAGCCTTGTTATGGTCACGGCTCTTTTTTACAATATTATTTCCCATACTGGTGAGCCTGTCGATGTCTCGCCTTATCGTGACTTCGGCAGGATAAGACAGCGTCCCTGTGTTGGCTACGTAATCTTGAATATCCTTGATTGATACATAGTGGTTTTCATCAGAATATCTTGATAGGTATTCCAGTACGCAAATGATACGTTCGTGTTCCATTCCATTTCCCTCCGATAGTATTGAAAAATCCCTGTTCTGTGCATTGACGGAACAGGGATTTTTGTTTACTAAAGTTACTGTCACTCTGCCCGTTCAGAGTGGTGTCAGATATTCAGTTGAAGACAGCACAGGAACGCCACCCTGTGATACTATTATTTTATCATAGAATGACCTGCTATTCAATCGGGTTCGGAATAAAGGCGCATATAGTTCGGAATGTTTATCTACTATCAATTCTAAATGTAAATATTCTGTGAACATTTCGCCTTTTCTACCCCAAAAATCCAAAATTGTCGGTAGATAAGTGAAGGGGTATGCAGCCGCAGTCGCTTACGCTCCAATTCCTCTAACAGAGAGAGGAAACTTCTGAGAGCCGCAGGCTCAAATTGAAGTCACGCACAGAGGGCGTGACTCAAACCCAGCAAGCTCGGTATCTCCGCATTACAATTTCTCAGAAATTGAATGTTCCGACACACTGCTTGCAAGAGGGACACCCCTTGAACCCCGATACGAAAGGAGATGAAAAAAATAGCAGAGATCGAACACCATAATCGGTATATGCAGATACGCCTGACCGAAGCAGAGTACGATGCCATCGAGCGTAAGTTTCAGAACAGTGGTCTGAGGTCACGGAGCGAGTTCATCAGAGCTATGATCTTTGAGGGCTACATCGTCCATTTCGATGATGAAAAGTTTGATAAGATGTACAGGCTCGTCGGCAGTATCTCCAACAACATCAATCAGATAGCCGTGAGAGTGAACAGTACGAACAAGATCTATGCCGAGGACATCGTGAACATCAAGGAGGGGCAGGATAAGATTTGGCAACTACTAAACTCTTTCCAATCAAAACTACTGAAGTTAAAGCGTTAGCCTATATTGCCAATCCTTCAAAGACTGACAACGGCAGGCTCATCTTCACCTACGGGTGCAGCTCTGATCCTGCACAGGCAAGCAAGGATTTTGAAGCAGTCCGAGCTGGTGGAACGGGGCTTAATACAGTCCTGTCTCAGCACTTCATTCAGAGCTTCAAGCCTGGTGAGATCACACCCGAAAGGGCTTTGGAAGTCGGCAAGGAGTTATGCGAGAAATTTCTCAAGGGAGAGTATCAGTATTTTCTTGCAGTCCACACTGACACCGACCACACCCATATCCATGTGATATTCAATAACGTGAGCCGTGCCAACGGCAGGACATTCGAGTCGAATATGAATCAGGGTAAGGTCAAGGAACGTGCGTGGAAGAAGCTCATCGACCTTTCAGACGAGGTATGCAAGCGGCACCATCTATCCGTAGTCGAACACCCTGAAATGGGCAAGGGAAAAAGCCATTGGGAATGGGACATGAACCGTCAGGGACTATCGTGGAAAGCAAAGCTGAAATACACGATAGATCAGGTCATAAAAGAGAGCGAGGACTTCGATGATTTTCTGCGGAAGTGTGCTGATTTCGGAGTGCTTGTCGAGTATAATCCCGACCATAAGATCGACCTGAAATTTATGCTTGCCGAGCAGAAAGAACGCAATCCGAGAGCAAGGTTCACCCGTAGTCGGACGCTGGGCTGGTTTTATGAAACCGAACAGATAAAATCCCGTATCGCTCAGTATCAAGGTTGTATGGTTTATGTGCCGAGGTCGAAGATCAGAGTAGTTACTCCGAAAGCCGTGGAGAACAAATTTGTTCAGGACGCTATCGAGCGTGGCAATATGAAGGTGGCGAGTATCGCAAAAAATATTATCACCGCATACGGCGTTGAGCCGGATCAGGTTCGTGGTGCTGCGATGGCGGCATTTATTGAAAGGGCGCATCTTGTCGGTGAGTTGAATGACCTGAACACACAGATCCAAGATTTGCAAGAAAAACTCAAAGTGCTGAAAAAATATCGCAAGGTCAAGCATATCGGTGAGGAGCTGAAAACTCTCAGCAGTCGGGAGGAAAAGAAGTACCGTAGGGAACACGGCGGCGATATTGCCGAATATCACGAAAGCTGCAAACAGGTTTTGGAGCTTTACCCGTCAGGCAACATTCCGAAAGTCGAAAATCTTGAAAAGCATATCGCATCTTTGCAGAAAAAGTTGTCGAAGAAAAATACGGAATACAATCAGGCGGATAAGAAGTCCCGTGAGCTGTCCGAAGCAACGAGAACGATAGAGGAATATCTGCGACAGGAGCAGAGCCGAGATCAGCAGAAGAAAAGAAAGCGGAATGACCTTGAATGACGATAGGCTCTCTGGCGAACGGAAATGCTCCTCAGAGCCGTCCGTGATAATTATGGGGAAACTATCCACTAAAAAGAAAAGCGGTGCAGAGAGTAATTCTCCGCACCGCTGTGTTGCTATTTACCAATTAGGCTCGTTGTTATCCTGCTTACCTTCACCATTGGAAGTTGTGATAACATCCTCGGTATCGAAAACCGTGATCTCCATTTCAGGAGAAACGTAGGGCTTTTTCTCGCCCATTTTTATACCTCCTTATTCGCTGAAACTGTTGTAGCTGCCTTGCTGTACATCGGAATAGATCAAATACTTGTTCGTGCCGTCGGTCACGATGATGAAGCCTCTTGCATAGACCACACCGTCACGGCGGTCACCGATATAGACCTCGATCCAGTCGGTGGTTTCGGTATCAGTGTTCTTGGCAGCGAACTCTCTTACCTTATCCATCAGAGCCGTTGCTTCTTCATCGGTAAAGCGCAGGTTTGCATCTGCCTGACCGTTGCCGAATGCGCCAACATTCATACCGTAGAGGATACCGTGCTGTACGACCGTGTAATTGGAATTATCCATATTCACAGCAAAGCGGAAGCCGACATAATCTCTGTCTGTGCCGTTGAACTTGTTGTCCGTCACGGCATAGCCCTCGCTGAATGTGATGAAGCCGCTTGCATTGAGCCACATTGCTGTGAGCGTAGTCTCCGCTGTTACGGACGTTTCATAGTCGTAAGTATTCACGCCGTCAGCAGTCCAACCGAGGAAGATCGCACCGTTCTTTGTGGGGGCTTCGGGAGCAGTCAACTTTGTGCCGTGATCAACTGTTAAACTCTCGCCGTACTGCACACCGTCCACCATGTAGGTGACAGCATACTGATTGATCGCAAATGTTCCAGTGATCTCGATATTTCTTGCAGGCATCGTTGTGTAGGAAGTCTGCCAGCCGCTGAACGTATAGCCCTCTTTGGTCGGTTCGTCAATCAATGCGATATTTGAGCCGGAGGTTGCCGAAGCAGTCTTATATACCTCACCGTCCACCTTGTAGGTAATCGTGTAATATGTCGGCGGAACGTAAGTTGAGTGTGCGGTAAAGGTTGCCGTATAGGTAACATCCCCCTTGACCGAGGAAACCGCCGGACTCCAGCCTGCAAAGGAATAAGTATAGCTGGAAGTGCTTGCCTTTTTGGGTGTTGCACCGTTATACTCAGGCATTGTGCCATATTCCACGTTTTCGTCTGTTTCAAGGACGGTATCGCCATTTTCCCAAGTAACAGTATACTTATTGACTGTGCCATTAAACTGTGCCGTATATGTTGTCTCTCCCGTAACTTCGGAAAGCTCATTATCCCATCCGCTGAATGTATAGGTATACTGTGCATCGGCGGTTTTGGTAGGCGTATCGCCGTTGTATGCGGACGGCATTGAACCATAATTAAGGGTTTCTGTTTTCAGCGTATTGCCGTCGCCGTCAACCCACTTGACTGTGTACTGATTCACAGTCGGGCTGAACTGTGCTGTATAGGTCGCATTGCCTGTTACCTCAGCCGGAGCAGTGTCCCACTCTGTAAATGTGTAGCTATACTGTGCTGTGGGAGATTTTGTCGGTGTGTCACCGGTGTAAACAGGTGTTTGACCGTATTCGACCTGGTCGGTTTTCAGCGTATTGCCGTCGCCGTCAACCCAGGTAATGTTGTACTTGTTGACTGTCTGGCTGAACTGTGCTGTATAGGTCACATTACCTGTTACCGTATCAACCTCAGGCGACCAGCCGCTGAAAGGATAACTATACTGAGCATTGCCTTCCTTTGTTGGTGTCTCGCCGTTGTATTCAGGTGTTGCACCATATTCCACGTTTTCGTCTGTTTCAAGGACGGTATCGCCGTTTTTCCAGGTAACAGTATACTTATTGACGGTTTCACTGAACTGTGCTGTGTAGGTCACATCTCCTGAAACAGTCGGGAGTGCATCGGGAGTGTAAGTGTTCGTGCCGTCGCTCCAACCGCTGAATGTGTAAGTGTACTGTGCATCAGCATCCTTTGTAGGTGTCTCGCCGTTGTATTCCGGAGCTGTGCCTACACGGACAAATTTATCGGTCTCAAGTGTTTCATCACCGTTTTTCCAGGTGACTGTATAGGATTTGGCAATCGTAGCTTTTATCGACTTCGCCGCAGCCTCAAACCAGTTATCGCTGCCCTCGACCTTATAATAGACTGTATAGGTCTTTGCATCTGTTCCCTTCGGGATATCCTCAGAATAAGTCACACTATCAAGGCTGTATACAACTGTTCCGAAGTCTGTGGAACCATTTGAAATGAGTTCGTATTCATCGCCAGTCCATGTAGGAGATTTCGCTGTGGGAGGCGTAACCTTCGGGGTAGCCTTGTTAATTTTTATCACAACTGTCTTAGGAGCAGCTTCATACCAGTTGTCTGTGCCCTCGACCTTATAATAGACTGTATAGGTCTTTGCATCTGTTCCCTTCGGGATATCCTCAGAATATGTCACACCGTCAAGGCTGTAAAGCACCTTGCCAAAGTTTGTAGAGCCTGCTGTCACAAGTTCCTGTTCATTGCCGTTGTAGGTCAGCGTATTCGCAGTCGGGGCTGTGACCTTAGGTGTTGCTTTCTGAATTGTGAATGTCTTTGTGGCACCGGTTTCGGGCAGCTTATAGTTGCTGTTTGAAAGTTCTGTAACCTCTGCGGTATAAGTACCCGCATTGACTTGTCCGCCGCTGACGGTAAAGTTACATTCATCATTTCCGCAAAGTCCTGATATAGCGGCTGTCGGACTCTGTTCCTGTCCGTTGTATGTATATATCTCATTATCCCATGTGACACCGACTTCTTTGGGTAAGATGTTGAACGAAATACCTTTGCTACCGTAAAATCCTGAACTGTCGCCTTTCTCGGCAGTACCGTCAATAATTATTTTAGCACCACCAACATATATATTTTTGTCATATCTTATCGTATAGTCAGAGTTTTCTTTAAGAGTAAAAGTGCCTATTTTTAATTCAGGTATTGGAGTAATAGGTTTTCCTGTATAAACCTGATCAGGAATAGGAGATGCTAAAGCCACAGCATATGTAATATCAGCAGCTGGACTCGAATAGATTCCATCCGAACAAAGAACAAGACCATCATAGTCACAGCTTACATCGGCATACTGTGACTTAGTTCCTCCGTAATTTATATAGTATAAGCTATCGCAACCCCAAAAAGCATTTTCTCCGATAGATGTTACACTGGAAGGTATCGATAAGTAGGATAATTGGCAACAGCTGTCAAAGGCTTTTTCTGGAAGCGAAGTAACTCCATTCGGTATAGTAATACTTTTGAATAGATTACTACTTAAAGATAAATATTGAATTGAAGTAACGCCATCCGGAATAATGATCTCCTGACCTCTACCAGACGGGTAACTTATCAACACCTTGCCGTCTTTACTTAATAGCACTCCATCGATATCTTTATAACAGGTATTATTTTCATTTACATAGATATTTTTGAGCTTTAGCATACCTGTAAAAGCTCCCAGGCCTAATTCTGTAACTGTTTCAGGTATTGTAATTTCAGTAATAATAGTATTTTGAAATGCATCACTACCTATTGAAGTAACGCCTGTGGGGATCGACAAATCTGACAGGTTTTCACAGTTATTAAACGCATAATCACCTATGGATTTTACATTAGCAGGAATGACTATTTTCGAAAAAGAACATCCACAAAATGCCTCATCACCAATCGATAGTATACTTTCCGGCAGTTCTGCTTCGGATATTTTACAACCGAAAAAAGCAACATCGCCAACAGTTGTAACCCCATCTTGTATTATTACTTTTGATATACTTCCCCGTGAATTGTACCAAGGAGGAATAGGACCGTTATAACTATAATCAATCATAGCCCCCGTGCCGTATATTTTGAGAACACCTGTATCATCAAGTGCCCATTGTACGCTTGCGCTCGCTTCTCCACCCTCATTATCCGGATTGCCGCAGTTACCGCTTGCAATAATGTTTCCCTCAGCATCTGCACTGACAGCAATATGCTCAAATATGCCGCTGAATGGCTTCATCGGCATACTGCCCGAAACGATAAGCAGAGCAAGTGCGCCCGCCAGCGCCTTTCTCCAAAATCTTCCTGTAATCAGCTTCTTGCGATTACCCTTTGTCACTTATCGTCCACCTCAATTTCAATGTAATATTTTGTAAAATAAGTTGTTGTTTTACCATTCTCGTCTCCAGAATGTGTTCTTCCAGTAATCGGAAGATAGAAGGATACGTTCCCCTTGGAAAATACCTCCTTTTCAACCTCAGTTCCTGCACTTTCTTCGCATTCGATTGAAATAAGCTCGTTTTCCTTTTTTAATTCAAGAGTCTCATCTTTTCCGAAAATGATAGCTCTGTGTGCTTCAAGTTTCCTACTGTAAATAGTAGTCGATCCATTTTCATCACCATTGTGCTTTCTGCCAGTCATGATATAACAGTCTTTTGCGCTCCACTCCGAGGAGGATTCCTTTTTATAATGATCCTCCTCCTTTTTGGTTAAAAGAAGATAGCAGATGTCCGTTTTAATACCTGCCAAAGTCTCTGCAAGACCTACATTAATGATCTCACCTGTTTCCATATCAGCGAGATGAACCATACCGACTTTATATATGGTCTTTCCATTCTCATCACCTGTATGTGTTCTGGAATAGATTGCAAATAAACCAACAGCATCAAACTTTGCACAATTAATTGTTCCATCGTAGAAAGGATCATTCTTACCAGACTCCACAAACTCGGTAGACATAGAGATAAGGTCAGAGATTACAACATAATACTTCTTTGTAGCCATAATATACCTCCTTAACATGGCTGTGACGCTTAAAACAACTTGTTAAATGAACAGGGTTTGCTCGGCTTAATAACACAAAAGCGCACCCCACAGGACGCAGTTATCCCATAGAGTACGCTTGTATTATCGTATAAAATTGTGAAAAGGGCGCAGTTATGCTTGCCTGCTTGCTTGCTTGCTTGCTTGCTTGCTTGCTTGCTTAAATCGTTGCACCCGAACATAGCTCTGTCAACCCCTTTTGCGAAATTAGTTGTAAACTTTTGGTGAACACGGATACAACTATTCAATCTAATTCTACCATAAGAGGACAAAAATGTCAAGGGGTTTGGAGCGGTATTTCGGGAACATGGAAAAAGATCGCTTAGTAAAATTCTATTACTCCTGAATCTCTCTCATCAGAGTCACGCCGTCCTTGAAGCCTGCCTTGTACGCAGCTCTCATTTCAGCAGCGGCAGTCTCACTTTGCAAGTCACATAGCTTATGGAACAGGATAATCTGCTCCTCAGTCAGCGACTCCTCGAATGGGATAGCGGTCTGCTCCCACTCATCAGAGAAGTGGTCTGTCTTGATAGCACCGATACGGCTATTGTAGATCTCATCAATCATAGGGATACTTCCTTTCAGTCATTGCAGTTAGTATGAATATCGGAAAAAACTGCTCAGGAATTATCCATAATGTCTGTTCACAAAGGAAAAGAAGATAGAATTCAGCTTCCGCATCAGTCACATGGATACGGAATACCTGTATACAGATCAGCTCCGTCTGAACCAGATTTTTATCAATATTCTCTCCAATGCCATCAAGTATACAGAACCGGGCGGACATGTCGTTGTGGATATGTGCGAGGAAGAAAGCACAATACCCGGCTGTATCAGGCTGACCTATGCCGTTTCCGACACGGGCATCGGAATGAGCCCGGAGTTTATGGCGACCATGTATCAGCCCTTCTCACGCCAGACAGACAGCCGTGTCAACAGCATCGAGGGAACCGGTCTCGGTCTGGCTATCACCAAACAGATGGTTGATCTGATGGGCGGAACGATTGATTGCCGGAGCGAACAGGGTAAGGGCACAACATTTACCGTGGTGCTGGATATCCCGGCAGCCGAGAGACAGCTGGAAGATATTCAGCTTGATCAGATCGAAGCACTCATTGTGGATGACGATGAGATCGTGCTGCATACGATGGCCTCCGAATTTGCGTCGCTGGGCTCCGCGGCTGAGCTGGCCCGCAGCGGAAAAGAAGCACTTGAAATGATAACCGGAAGGCATGAATCCGGAAAGGACTACAGCATCGTGATCCTCGACTGGAAAATGCCGGACATGGACGGCATCGAAACGATTCGCAGGATCCGCACGGAGATCGACGCGAAAATCCCCATTCTGCTTGCCTCGGCATATGACTGGTCTGATATTGAGGATCTGGCGAAGGAGGCAGGCGCAAACGGTTTTATCAGCAAACCGGTTTTCCGATCTGCGCTGTACAAAAAGATCAATTCGCTCCTCGGCACAGAGTCCAGATCCATCGAACCGGAAGAAGATTATTCCGATCTCCACGGCATGCATATTCTTGTTGCGGAAGATATCGAAATAAACTGGATGATCATTTCAGGTATGCTCAGCATGATCGGCATTACGAGTGAACGCGCGGAAAACGGCCGTGTTTGTGTGGAAAAGATGCGCACAGCCGCAGAGGGCAGCTATGATCTGATCTTTATGGATGTGCAGATGCCGGAAATGAACGGACTCGACGCAACAAGAGCGATCCGGGGTTCCGAAAACCAATGGGCGTCTGCTATACCGATTGTTGCAATGACGGCAGACGCATTTTCCGAGAACATTTCAGAGTGCCTGAACGCCGGAATGAACGGACATATTGCAAAGCCCATTGATATCAAATTAGTTGTCAAGGAAATCCGAAGGGTAAAGAAAGAAAGGAAAGAATCATGAAAAAGACATTCTGCACAGGTTTCGCAATATTGACTGCGATCAGTCTGACTGCATGCGGAACAGAGAATCCGAAACCGGCGTCTAAAGAAGGCTTCCGTCCTTCTCTCGATACCTCCTCCGTTTCTCATATCAACATTGTCGGCGGTTACAGCAACTTTGAGGCACTGGAAGCGGAATTTGATCGCTTTAACGAGTATTATCCCAATGCTGAACTGGTATTCACGAAAATTGATGACTATAACAACATGATCGGCACAGTTCTGAACGGAACCGATGCGCCGGATATTTATGTAAATTACTCCTGGATGTATGGGCGGGAGCCATATAAAGCCTCGATAGATCATGCGGAGAATCTGGCCGATCCTGCGCTGGGTCTTGATCTGGACTGCATCCGGAGCAATATCATACTGAACACGGACGACGGTACGCTCCCGATGATTCCTGTTTTCTCCAATACCTATGGTATGCTTGTAAACAACGATTTATTTGAAAAAGAAGGTCTGAGCGTTCCTGCAACCTATCAGGAATTGACTGAAGTGTGTAAAGCATTTCGTGAGAAAGGCTATGAGTGCCCGATAATGGGCTTTTCCAGAGAGGAAACGACCTCGCTTTTCACAGTGACAATCTATCCGTACTTCTGCAGGACTGTGGCCGGGGACAAAGATGCCGTC
Organism: Oscillospiraceae bacterium; assembly: GCA_016291435.1. GTDB lineage: Bacteria > Bacillota > Clostridia > Oscillospirales > Ruminococcaceae > Firm-04. Next base: position 20,074 of record JAEEXH010000032.1, on the reverse strand, counting down.
AGAAAGCTCAATGCGCTCGATCCTTCAGCCGGCGAATATATACGCCCTTCCCTGGAGAAGATCCTGCAGTTTCTGAATGACGGTTGTGTGGATCTTGATGCCTGTGCAGAGATCGAAAACAATTATGAAGCGGTCATCCTTCGCTTTTTTGAAGGCGATATCCCGATGATGGCATGCTCCGGAGACACAGTCTCGGGCACGAAAAAACGAGAGAGCCGCTCTGAGGCTTTCATCGCCAAGCCTTTTTCATACACCTTTTCCCCTATTCCCATGTCAGATGAAGGCGCGTATTTCCTTGATATGCCGAATCTGCAGTTTTCCGTCAACAAAGGCAGCACGAATCTGGATATGGCGAATGAATTTCTGCGTTTTCTGATCTCGTCAAAAGAACTGAACGAGATGGCACAGAACAAGGGACTTATGTCTCCGACCAAAGACCTGTCCTATAATCGTATGTATTCCGCATTCGGAGAGATTCCGGAGTCGCGGATTCTGTCTCCGGAAGTGATCGGTTTGACAGATGACGCCGTGTATCAGTTCAGACAGGCTGTTTACGGCGTCGGAACAGGTACAATGACCATAGATGAGGCGATTGGCGGTTTTGGATCGTTTACGCAATAAGCCTCTGTTTCACCAGGGATTGATCCCGAGCAGATGTGGTCTGCTCCATGACGATCTCCGGGGAGATCTCACCGCCGATCACCATGTCAATAATCGCAGGCGATGCGCCGGATACCAGCGCCGCGCCGGTCTCTGACCGCGAAACGGGGATATTCTGATTATGAATGAGATTTTCATGTAAAGGCTGCCTGCACGATAGCCGCATCTCCGCAGGAAAAGCGCCCTGTTCATTGCGAACAGGGCGCTTGTTGTATGGTCTCAGATCACTGATGCAGGAGCAGGCGCTTCAGGAGCGTCATGTCGGCAGCATTGATCCTGCCGTCCGCATTCAGATCAGCCGATGCAGCCTGCTTTTCGGTCAGATCGCCGGATGCGAGCAGGAACTGATGCAGAAGCACAAGATCCGCTTTGTCGCATGTGCCGTCTGCATTGATATCCCCTGTCACGGCTTCTGCGGGCGGATCAGTCTTGCCGCCGACGGTCGTTGTGCCGCTGACTGTCGTCGTAACATCCATCGTGCCGCCTGCCGATGCAAACAGATTCTTCAGATTCGCGGTATCCGTCTCAAGGATATAATCCCCCGTCGGAATATACGAGAACGCGGGATTTGTGTCGAAATCGGGATATTTGTTGTTGTTGGAGACCGGATCCGTTTTTGCGCTGACAGCCTTTCCGGTTGTCTCATGCTCGCAGTTTACAAAGGCATCCTGAAAGCTCTTGATCGCGCCGCCGGACTTGATGACCGTGCAGTCATCGCAGTTTTCAAAGAGATTGTATTCCGAGAAGAAATAAGAATTTGCGCGGGAATCCTGACCGACATCCGTCTGGTGCTCATAGATGTTGTTGTAAATATGGATGTTCGCATTTCTTGCAAGCGGACCTCTTGCCGCACAGTCCTTCCAGTAATTGTGATGGAAGCTGATGTTATACTGGAGATTGCTGTCATTTGCGCCGACAAGATTGGTCTTGTGATAGCCGTCATAGAGATTATAGCTGTTTGTAAAATACTGCCCGCGCTTGAAATCGCAGGCGCCGTCGCCCTGCTTTTTATCGGATTCTGCGGGGTTTGCAATGCTCGGCACATAGAATTCATTGTGATGAATCCAGCAGCGCTCCACAGATGCCGTCACCGTATCGCCGTTCTGCACGCCCTCCATGCCGACCGCATCCTCCGGCACATTGCGGAAAGCGAGATTCCGCACCTCAAAGCTCTTGCCGAGCTCCGGCGCCGCATCCTCGCAGATGAAATGCAGTCCCCAGCCGTCGATGCAGGCATCCGGTCCGACGCCCTCAATGGTAATATCCTTTCCGGATTTCATGCGTGCCATAAAGCCGTTATCGCCCTTTGCGCCGCCGAAATCTGTGGTATTGTACGCCGTCAGTCCGTACGGTGCAGTGACATTTCCGACAAGGCGGATGACCAGCGGCGTGCCGTCCTCCGCGAGCTTGCGGATGATGCCGCTGTTGGTATTGACCGCTGTGCTGCTGCCGGAGGTCTTCCCGCCCCCGACATCCTGACCGGCAGAATTCAGGATATTGCCGATGCCGGTAACAGTTGTGCCGTCCTTTGCGGTGACAGAAACGCTGTCCTTATTGTCATCCGTCACATAGAGAACAATCGCACCGGGCTTCAGCAGACCGCTGTCCTGATAGGCGCCGACACCTTCTGTATACTGAAAATGCGCATAGCCCGAGCGATCCTGTGCACTGACCGGGATGCCGCTCTGCACGACCGTCCCCTTTGAAGTGGTCAGCGAAAGATCATAGGTGCCCGCCGGCAGACCCGGAATATCCACGCGCAGTCCCGCATCCGTATCGCGGACAAGATAGCCAAGATCGTCCCCTGTCAGCGTGCCGGAAGCCGTTCCGCTGTACGATACGCCTGTCACATCGGCATCTGTCAGCCCGGAAAAGACCGCGTACAGCATTTCGTTCCAGCCGCCTGCGCTGACGGCTGTCACGGCATCGCCCTCTGCCGCATAGACGGGCGGCACCGCAGCGGATAAAACTGCGGTCGCTGCCGCAATGCAGGCAGCAAGGATTCTGTTTTTCTTTGTCTCTGTCTGGTTCATGTTTTCCTCTCCGAAAAATAAATGATCGGCAGCAAAGAGCCGCCGATATTATCATATCATTCATTTTTCGCCTTGTAAATGATACATCATACCGAGCTGCTGACAGATGATATTGCAGCGCTGCCGCACACAGAAAACGCCCCGCAGCAGGCAGGGCGTTTTGTCTTTACCGTTTCAGCAGTTTTTTCAGCACATCCAATATCAGCAGATACAGCATGCCGACGATCAGCAGCGCACAGAACAGCGCGATGATCCACCATGCGCAGCCCATATACGGAAGATCATCCGTGAAACCGAATGCACCCGCCGGGCTGCCCCAGTTGAGAAAGAAATAGGGGTAATTATACCCTCTCGCAAACTGCCAGTTCATCTTGTAGGCAATGCCGGCATAGACCGCATACAGGAGCGGCGGGACGATCACCCAGAGATCATTGCGCTTTTTGATTTCGCCGCTGATGCCGGTCACGAAGAAATCGAGAATTCCGGCGACCGGCACAACAACATGCGTCAGAATATTCTGGATGCTCCATGCTCCGCGCTGCATGGTCGGGGCAAGGACAAAGCAGAACACCGCGCCCGTCAGCGTGATCGAAACCGTGCCGACAAATTTGACGATATACCAGACCGCGCTGAACGCCTTGCCGCGCAGCATTTTGATCAGCCCGATCAGGCAGATCACCGCGAGCGCAATATTCGACTGAATCGTGAAATACATGAAGACGGTCTTCCCGCCCATAAACGAATCGCGCCCCGCGTACCAGCTTAAAAATGTACCGATGCACGCTGCCAGGATCACAACCGTTTTCAGGATGCCGGACAGCGCTTTTTGCAGTGTGGAAAGTTGATTCACAGCAGTCTCCTTGCAAATTGTATCATGCATCCTCTGCGATCTCATACCGCCGGATGACTGTTTCGCTGACATATTCCTGCTTGAGCGCCCCGAGCGCCTTGAAATGCGCCGTCTCGCCGTGCAGCCGGACTGCCTCTGCATCGCGCCAGATCTCAAGCAGCAGCAGCTCATCTTCATTGTCAGGGCTGAAATAGTAGTCGTATTTCTCATTGCCCGCCTCTGCACGGGATGCTGCCGCAATGCCGCTTGCCATAACTGCGTCATAGAATGCCTGCCGCATCCCCGGCTTCACATAATAATGTACCTCTACAAAGCGTTTCATTTCATGAACCTCACTTTCATTTTCTGAGAAACGCGCTGACCTCCCTGAGCCAGTTTTCCGGCTCAAAGCAGGCGAGCTGCGCGTGCGCATAGCCTTCAAAGCAGCGGATCTCGGTCTGCGGATTGACCGCCTTCATACGGAGCGCCGCTTTCCGCGAAACGGCTTCATTGCCCTTTGTACCGTGCAGAAACAGGATCTTCATCCCGCTGTCATAGCGTGGAAATGCAAAATCGCTGAACACGCTTTCAAGAATGCTGCCGATTGACTCCGCATCCATATTGTCCGCGATTCTGAAATAATACGGGTGATAGCACTCGGGGAGGAAATCGCGCTTGCAGCTTTCGATCACCTTCGGGTCGCGCTGCTGCGACCTGCGGATGATCTGCGCATAGCTTCTCCGCATGATGCCGATGAGGATACGCGGCAGCTTTGTCAGCGGTGCGCCGTCAAGCACAAGATACTGCGTGCGGATGCCTTCCATCCCGGCGAGCACTGCCGCGATGCGCCCGCCCATCGAGAGCCCGCAGACCGCATAGACTTCGCCGCCGAAGTGTTCGGTCAGATAGGCGCGCAGCTGCTCTGCCTCATCTTCAACCGAGCGAAACCGGCTTGGCTGCTCCTCCGTGTGCGCATCCAGCTCCGGCACAACGACAAAGTAATCCGCAGCGAGCGCCTTCGCCGCATCCTCAAATATCTGCCACGGGGTCAGCATGCCGTGCAGCAGCACGATGACGCCGTTCTCCCTGTTTCCGAATGTATGAAATATCATGCGTTCACTTCCTTCATTGGTATGTCTCCAGTATAACACGCCTTTCCGCTTATGTCAAGTGTAATAGCAAATCTGTCCGCTGAGAAACAGAAAGGGACTGCCTGCATGACAGTCCCGCGCCGAATTGCAGCATGCCGCCTTTCCCCTCCGCTGCTGAAAAAACGCTCCCCTTTCGGTTTCCTGCCGAAAGAGGAGCGCTTTCAGTCTGTGATGCGCTGTGCCTTACTTCACATACTTCGAGAGGCCGATGTTCAGACCCTTGATGCCGTCAGCCACGATCTTCGCGACAACCGGTGCACCGTTCTCGTTCAGGTGCGTGAAGTCACCGTCATTCGTGGTGCCGTCGCCGCCCGCCGAGCCGAGGTAATAGTTGTATGCGGTCGTGAACGGAACACTGTTGAACTGATTTGCCATTGCCGTAGTGAAATCAAAATACGGGACATTGTACTTCGCGGCGAGCTTGACAAGCGCCTCCGCATAGTTCGTGTAGCCCGGCTTGAAGGGCTGTGTCTGCCGCTTGATGGAAAGCGTCGTGCTCATGAGGATCGGCGTTGCGCCCTTTGCCTTTGCGCCGTTGATGAACTGCGTGATGCAGTATTCGTAGGAATCCACCTCAGGATTATCAACATTGCCGCAGACCGGCGCATAGCGGTCTTCCTTCGTGTAATCCGCATCATTGATCGAGAAGCAGACAAGCAGATAATCGCCTTCCTTGATGTTGTCGAGGATGGTCTGGAATCTGCCCTCCGCAATAAACTTCTTGGAGCTTCTGCCGGCGATCGCGTGGTTTGCAACCGTGACATCATCGGTAAAGCAGTCGCCGAGGTATTTGCCCCAGCCCTGCTGCGGCGCATAGGAGGCATTGTAGGTCTGTGCAACGGAATCGGATGCAATGTAGACAACCGGGTTTGATGTCACAACCTGCTCCGGGTCAACCGTCTGCGAGACAGGCTCATCCGTCGGGATCATCTTCATGAAGTCGATGTTCGGTGCGCCCTCTGCCATCGTCGAGCGGAGCGTCAGATAGTTGACACCCGCCGCAAACGGCAGCACAACGGTGTATTCTGCCCATGTGGTCCAGTTGCCGGTCGACTGGAAGGACTCCTGCCAGACATCCTCCTGCCCGCTGACCGCATAGACCATCTTGCGCGCATTGGCAGAGCCGTTCGCGATGTTGAAGATGCAGGCGTAATTGCCCGCTGCGGGCACATTCACGCGGAATGTCACAGCGCTCATGACGCTGTTCTCAAGATTCAGATAATCGTCATAGCGATAGCCGGCATTGGTGCTCTCATGCACGCCGGAGATGAAGTTCTGCTCAGATGCAGGATAGGTCGGATTGCCGAATTCCTCGATCTCGCCGAGGAGATACTGCTTCATCATCCTGACATCCGCTGCGGTGACCTTCACATCGCCGTCAAGGTCGCCTGCGATCCTGCGTTCGGTGTTCTTGTCAAGCCCGAGCGCAACACGCTTCAGCAGCGTAAGATCCTTTGCGGTGATCGCGCTGTCGCCGTCGAGATCGCCCTGAAGCAGCGGATCCGCCGCGGAATACTGTGCAAGCTGCATGATCCACTTCTGGTTCGCGGTGCCGTCATTGCTCCACTCGATCGCGTTTGCGCCCTCATCATGCGAGCCGCCGGTGATGCCGACATAGCTCTTGTAATCGGAAACAGCAGTCGCGATATGATAATAGTCGCCGTCCTTCAGCAGCTTGAAAACCTGTGCGTTGGATGCGGTATCGGTCCAGATGCCGACATTCGTGCCGTTGTCGGTCTTGCCGTCGGCGATATCGAGCAGATACTTGCCGCCGCCGTCCAGCATGGAATAGATATAGTATGCGCCGTCCTCGCCCGCGGAGACGAGCTTCCAGACATTCTTCGCGGTGACGGAATTATCGGCAGTCTGCGAGACATTGGTGCCCGCTGCCGCTGCGCCGCCCTCGACAGAGAGATACAGCCCGGATTCCGCATTGCGGAACATAACGGCCGTGCCCTCCTCGAACTCTGCGCCCGGGATGACCGTGCCGCCGCCGCCCTCGTTGATCGCTGCCGCCATGAACTGCGCGAGCACGGTCGCGCCTGCACGGTTCGGATGGAGACCGTCATCGAGATACATCGCGGAGACTTCATCCACGGACTTGGTCAGGCAGTAATCCTGCCAGAGATTGAAGAGATCGACGACCTCGATATTCAGCTCGGAGCCGACCTGATCGAGCTGTGCGCCGAACCATCTGCCCTCGAGCAGCGGATTGCGCTGGCAGTCACCGTTTCTGCCCTGCTGCTTGACCAGGATCACGCGCATGCCCTTGTCGATGCAGGTCTGTGCCATCGACTTGACCGTGGCATAATACTCATCGCGGTCGGAATAATTGCCGTCGTTGATACCGATGGAGATGACATATATATCGCCGGGCTGTGCATTCTTCTTAATGACCTCGAACTGTCCGGCATCGACAAAGCCCTTTGCAAACTGCCCGGAGGTCGCCATGTTCATGACCTGCCACTTCGTGCCGTCGATGAACTGCGGAAGCATCTGTGCCCAGCCTGCCTGTGCAGAGCTGTCGAGCGGGTAATAATTGCAGACGGTCGAGTCGCCGCAGACCCAGATGGTCGGATTTGTATGCGTCTGCGTGGAGATCTGCTTGATCTCGAGCGCGGACATCGTGAAGGCGTAGCCCGCCTTGCCCTCACAGGCGCAGATATTGAGCTGCCCGTCGGTGACAGGCACCTGAAGCGTGTGATAGGCATTGTTGCCGGTCATGTTCATGATCTGATACATGCGCTCGATGCCGACACTGGTGCGGTTCGTGTTGCCGAGCCACACAGAGACCTGATAGAGACCGTTCGGCACATCGGCACAGAAAGTATAATTGCCGTCCTTCGTGGCATTCTTGAACTGCACGGCATCGCTGAGCGCGCCGCTGCCTGCGGCTGCCACATTGGCAACATCCGTGCCGGAGCTGAAGCCGTAGCCGGCAGAGGCGTTGTAGCCGGTTGATGCGGTGACGCCGGTATAGCCGGATGCGGTGCCGCCCCCGCCGAAGTCAAACTTCCAGTAGGTGTTGGCGGCGGATGCCGGCACAGCGGACGGCATCGCGGTCATGGCAGTGCAGGACAGCGCAAACGCTGCCGCAGCGGCACATGCCTTTCGGAAAAAGTGTTTCATGTGATACTCCCCCAGTTTTTTGTTTTTAGCAGGAAACGCCAAACAGAAAGTGCTTTTTGCCCATTATTTCTGTAATATTATCATAACATACCAAATGCCGCTTTGTCAAGGTCGGCGGGCGATCCGGGGATAATTGCACAAAAAAAGATCGCTTTCAGACAGCACCGCATCTGCTTGCATTTTCAGAGGTGCTATGGTATAATGGAAGTATCCACACCAAAAGGAGGATCTCCCATGTCTCACAGCGTATTGCTTCTGAACGGCAGCCCGCACCCGCACGGGTGCACCGCCGCTGCCCTTACAGAAATGCAGCGCACCTTCGCAGCAGAAGGCATCTCCGCCGAGCTCATCCAGATCGGAAACAAGGATATCCGCGGATGTATCTCCTGTAATTCCTGCGCAAAAACCGGCAAATGCGTGTTCAATGACGCCGTCAATGAAATCGCGCCGAAGTTTGAGGCGGCAGACGGACTTGTCGTCGGCAGTCCTGTCTATTACGGCTCCCCGAACGGCACGCTTCTCTCCTTCCTCGACCGCCTGTTTTACAGCACGCCGTTCCCGAAGGCGATGAAGGTCGGCGCGGCAGTCGTGAGCTGCCGCAGAGGCGGCAACACCGCATCCTTCGATGTGCTCAATAAGTATTTCACCATCAGCAGCATGCCGGTCGCATCCTCGACCTACTGGAATCAGGTGCACGGCTTCACCGCAGAAGATGTCGCGAAAGACCTCGAAGGCTTGCAGACAATGCGCAATCTCGCACGCAATATGGCATTTCTCATCCGTGCAATCGCAGATGCAAAGGAAAAATACGGCGCACCCGAGCAGGAGCGCGGCAGCTTCACCAGCTTTCCGGACGGGAAATAACAAAAAAGTCACAATGATAGATGCGTTCCGCACAAAGCCGCGTGCGGTTCACAAAAAGGTTGCGGACTGTTCACAAAAAGTTCACGGGGACTTCTTAATTCATTCAGTTTTATGTTGTATACTATAGTCAAGGTTGAAACACACCTTTGATTCAAATCCCCCAATCCCCCCTTTTTCAGTTGATTTTACTTCTCGTGCGGCTATGTGATTTATTCACATAGCTTTTTACTTTTTATAGGAAAATTACGCTGATACGAAGAAAAGCATCGCAAAGCATGCAAAGCGGAGATTTACGGATTGTATGAACAGCAGCTATCATTACATCTAGTTAAGCGCCTAAACAGACATTTGCTCATATATATCCTTACACTGAAATCTGCACTTTAATTATGAACAGATATTCGGAACAGGAGGGAATTTCATGCTCGCACTCATCACCGGCGCGTCACGCGGCATCGGTGCAGCCGCCGCCCGCAGGCTCTCGCAGGCGGGATATACCGTGCTCGTACACTACAATCAGAACCGCACAGCCGCAGAGGAAACCGCCGCCGCCTGTCCCGGCACGGCATATCCTGTGCAGGCAGATCTCGGCGACACCGCTGCCATCGACTGCATGACCGCAGAGATCCTCGCGCAGTACGGCTGCCCTGATCTGCTCGTCAACAACGCAGGCATTGCGCTCAGCGGGCTCTATCAGGATATTTCCGATTCCGACGCCATGCGGCTTTTCTCGGTCGATCTCCTCGGCGCGATGCACCTCACGAAGAAGCTGCTGCCCGCGATGATCTCCCGCCACAGCGGCGTCATCGTCAATGTGGCATCGGTCTGGGGCGAGGTCGGCGCAGCATGCGAGGTGCATTATTCCGCGGCAAAGGCGGGAATCATCGGCTTCACGAAAGCACTCGCAAAAGAGGTCGGTCCCTCCGGCATCCGCGTCAACTGCATCTCCCCGGGCGTGATCGACACGGACATGAACCGCTGCCACAGTGCTGAAACGATGGCGGAGCTCGCAGAGGAGACCCCCCTCGGCCGCATCGGCACGCCGGATGACGCAGCCACAGCAATCGCGTTTCTCGCCTCAGATGCAGCACAGTTTATCACAGGGCAGATCCTGCCCGTGAACGGAGGTTTTTCGATATGAACGATGCAGAGAAGGCACGCTTTGAAGCACAGATGGCATTCCTGATCGAAATGGATAAGATGAAAAATATCTACCGGCAGTCGCGTGTGCTGCATGAGGACAGGCGCGAGAATGACGCGGAGCATGCTTGGCATCTCGGGATGCTGGCACTCGTGCTCGCAGAATATGCGAATGAGCCGGTCGATCTGAAAAAGGTGCTCGCGACCGTGCTGATCCACGATGTTGTGGAGATCGACGCCGGAGATACCTATGCCTATGATGCGGCGGGCAACGCGACCAAAGCGGAGCGGGAGCAGAAGGCAGCTGACCGGCTGTTCGGGCTTCTGCCGCCGGAGCAGGGCGCAGAGATGCGGCAGCTCTGGGATGAATTTGAGGCGGGAAGTACGCCGGAAGCGCGCTTTGCAAATGCGCTTGACCGTATTCAGCCGCTGGTGCTGAATTACTGCAAGCACGGGGAATCCTGGAAGGCGCACGGTACGCAGCAGTCGCAGGTGCGCGGGCGTATGCAGCGGGTCTATGACGGCTCGGATGTGCTCGGGGAATACGCGGAATCCATCATTGCGCGGGCAGTCGAAGAGGGCATCCTCGGCGCAGACTGACCGGCGCTTGAAAGAAGTGCCTCCGATGGTTCTATGTGGGGGCTCTGCCCCCACGCCCCTGCTGAGGGGATAGCGATCCCCTCAGACTCCCCTGTCTCAAAATACCCAGCCCCCGCAGGGGCTGGGTATTTTGCAAAGGGGTCCGGGGGCCGCTGCCCCCGGCGGGGTATGGGGCAGCGCCCCATTATAAATCCGCCGGAGGCACTTCTTTCCCGGCGCCGATACACAAAGCAGCTCCCGTCATTCGGAGACGGGAGCTGCTTTTCTTTTACAAATTTCCTGCGATGCGCTTCAGAAGCGTCAGGTCGCGGGCATTGAGTGTACCGGAGCCGTCCAGATCATAAGTCTTCGCTTCGCTCTCTGTGAGCGTGCCGGAATTGAGCAGATACGCCATCAGCTTCTGTGCATCCGCCTTGGTGTAGCTGCCTTCGGTGTAGTTCGCCGTGATTGTGACCTCGCCCTCGGGCTGGATCGTTGCCGTGAGGCTCGTTTCGCTGCCGGAGGTAAACTTCGCGCCGGTCACTGTCCAGCCGGTGAAGATATAGCCGGACTGCGGTGCTGCCTGAATCGTGAGCGGCAGCTCAGAGGGATAGGTGTCGCTCCATGTCGCATCTTCGATCTTCAGCGTGTTGAGCTTCACATCGCCCCGCGAAGGCACATGCTTCACCGTGACATACACGACCTCGTTTTTGATCTTGCCGTTCAGATATTCGAGGATCTGCCGCTTGACATTCTCTGCGCGCTGCTGCCAGAAGCTCTGCACGGTCTCTGCCGCATTGCTGTACTGCGACGCATAATTCTGCTGACCGCCCATGCCGGGGAAGCCCCAGCCGCCGCCGAAGCTGCTGTTATTGAAGCGTTCCATCGACGCCGCACCTGCTTCGCTGTATTCCGAAACGAGCGCCGTGAGCTGCGGGAGAACATCATTTGCACGGAAATTCTGATTGCAGAGGTCGAACACCGTCTGCACAAACATCTCGCGGAACTCGGGCACATTGTCAAGCAGCCCGTAGAAAAGGGATGCGATCCAGCAGTTCTTCTGCTGCCTGAGCGACTGCAAAATGCTCGAATTTGCGTTGCTCTGGTTATAGAGTCCCTGCCCGTATTCGGTATCGAACAGGATAAAGCGCCATCTGCCGTCTGCATAGGGGTTGCCCGCCTTGACGGTCTCGACCTTCCAGAGCGAATAGTTGTTGACGCCGAAATCGGAGTTGCCGACGATGACCTCCGCCGCCATATAATCCGTGAAGCTCTGTGCATCGACCATCTCCGTGAATTGCTCCCAGACGCCGGCTGCGGAATAGTTTGTCTCGGTCACCCACTTTTTCAGCGCCTCATAGTCCGCCTGACCTGCCTCAGTGCCGTCGGAGAGCTCGTCTGTCTTGATGCGGCATACAGACTTTGCCTTGACATCGTAGTGATCGTGGATATAGGTATCGCTCGGCTTCTCCATGATATTGTAGAGACCCCAGAATTCGCCGTCGATATAGACGATGCAGGCGGTCTGCATAAGGGTCGCCACATCTCTGCCCTCCATCAGCTCCTGATTCAGACGGTCGCGCAGCTTCAGGTCACTGTCATTGCCGCCGTTGCGAAGCGTGAGGGAATCAAAGGAAGTGATCGGCTCGCCGGTCGCCTCAGACATGAGATTACCGCCGAAGAAATCATACTCAAACTTGGTCGCACCGTAATCGGAGCGCGCATAGAGATTCAGGCTCTTCTGCGCTGCGGAACGGGTCGCGCCGCCGTGGACACGGATGCCGAGCGGAACGCTGTAAGTCGCCTCGCCGTTCTCAAACACGGTCATATAGGCAGGGCGCTCCGACTCCTTGCCGTCCTGCGTGTAGTTCGCGGGCTGTTCCCAGGAACGCAGGCTGTGGTCGGCAGCAGGATCCTTGAGCCAGTCATCGTGGATCTTGCCGTAGACATAAATGCCCTTCTCGTAATCAAACAGGTTATCGGGATCAGTCACCAGCGAAATGACGCGCATCTTCTTTGCGATATCACTGTCACTGTAACCGATGAAATAGCTCTTCGTCGCGATATTACTGACATTTCCGTCTGCATCGACGGCGATTGCACGGACGATCATCGCCTTGTCAACAGGCTCCTTCGGCGCAGCATAGTTCTCTGCAATATCGGTCACCGCCGCATAGACATCCGGCTCCTTCGAGCGGTCATAGACGCGGATGGCGCCGGTATAGCGCTCGGATGCTGTGGTCGGGTCGCTGCCGTCGGTGGTGTAATAGACCGTGCAGCCGGATTTCGCACTGAGCGTCAGATTGAACTCACCCGCATAGAAGCCGCTCTCCTGAGAAAAGGTCGGCAGATCGACCGCGACCTTTGTGACAGCGCCGCTCGGATTCGATTTGCCTGCGGAGAGCTCCTGCATGACAGCAAAGGTGTCGCCGCCGTCGGGCACTCTGCCGAAGGATGTGTTGTCATCCAGCGCAGGGAGCTCCAGCGACTCGACGGTGCTCCCCTGCGGATCGGTCAGGATGACGGTCTCGCCCTTTTTCGAGAGACCGAAGTCTGTGCCGGTCACGCCGGTGTCGGTGGAAGCGATGCCGCAGTAGATGACGAGGTAGCCCTTTGCGGGAACGGATGTGCCTGACGGAATCGTGTAGGCGTAAGGCAGATCGGCATTGTCGGAGAGCCCCCAGCCCGCGACGGAGACCTCACTGCTGCCTGCGTTGTAGAGCTCAACGTAATCGTAGAACTGCCCGTTCGGTGCAGCCAGCACGGTGTTCTTCGTGCAGACCTCGTTGATGACGATGCTGCCGGCTGCGGCGCCGGTGATCGCCGGGAGCAGCGGCATGGCAGCCGCCGCGGTTGCCGCTGCACAGAGGAGTGCAGCCGCACGCTTGTGTGTGTACTTCATTGAAATACCCCTTTTTTTGATGGTTTATCTCTCTTTATGTCGGTGGATTTGCTTGATTTTTCCCCATCATAATACAGTATAGCAGAGTTTGCGAAAAAGGTCAAGTAAAAAATCACAGAAAAATAGTAAAAAACGCAATAAATCGCCCTGTGCACGCATGCAGCAGGGCGATTGTCATAGTAAAAACAGCCGATCAGTCTTTCTTGAGCAGATCGCGGATCTCGGTGAGGAGCACCTCTTCGTTGGAGGGCTTCGGCGGCTCTTCCGGCTTCTCCTCTTCCTTCTTCTTGCCGACTTCCATTGCCTTGTTGATCGCCTTGATGAGGCAGAACAGGATCAGCGCGATGATGAGGAAGTTGATGACAGCGGAGATGAATGCGCCGTAATCAAAGACTGCGCCGTTGACAGTGAACTGACCGCCGACCTTGACGCCGTCCTCGCCGGAGTTGCCCGTGATTGCCTGAATCAGCGGATTGATAAAGCTGTCGGTGAGTGCCGTGACGATGTTGCCGAACGCAGCACCGATGATGACGCCGACTGCCATATCCATGACATTGCCCTTGAGTGCGAATTCCTTAAATTCTGCGAAGAAACCCTTTTTTTCAGCCATTGTGATACATCCTTTCCTTTGCGGCGGCTGCCGCTTATTTATACCTATTATTATACCATATTTGCGCTAAAATTGCATCTGTGACGTATGCCGAACTTTCGTTAATATTACCGCTGTTTTTTGTAGGAATATCCATTTCAGAATTCTGCGCCCTTGTTCGGCTCGATGCGGGTGCGCAGCAAAACGTTCGGCAAGTTGCCCAAGATTTTCCGTGAATCAGTCTGCTGCCGCCCGAAAACTCTGTTAAAATTGCACAAAGATGACGATTTTGCTTTCTTTTTTGCAAGAAGCTATGTTATAATGGTAATGATAAAGTATCAGTCACGGCAGAAATGCCCTGTTTTGCAGAAAGGAGTGTGCGTCTCTCAGCAGACTGCACAATCAGTGAATATGGCAGATTATCGTTCTACGGGCAAGGAGCTCCGGCGATCACCGAAGGGTCCGATCGCTGCGCTGCTCGGCGTGATCATATTCGCCGGCGCGGGCTACGGTGCCCTGAAAATTGTTGAAAAATTCCAGCCGATCGAGGTCGCGCAGGACAGCAGTGAGGTCGATCTCTCCGTCCCCGATGTCACCGACACCACGGAGGAGCGCCCGCACACCATCTTCGTTTTCGAGACCCATTTCGCATCCGAGGTGCATCAGGGTCCGCTCATCCTTGTCAACCGCAGTACTTCACTCCCCGAGGACTATGAGGACGGGCTTGTCAGCGTCTTCGCCGAGAGGAATGAATACCTGCATGTCAAGGATACCAGCGTCAGCCTTCAGCAGGAGGCAATGGACGCGCTCAACGATCTCGCGACCGACTTCTATGATGCGACCGGCAATTCCAGCCTGCTTGTGCTGAGCGGCTACCGCACGAGAGAGTATCAGAAGCAGCTCTATGACGCCGACCTGCTCGCAACCGGCAAGGATACCTCCGATCTGGTCGCACAGCCCGGCTGCTCGGAGCATGAGTCCGGCTATGCCTTCGACCTCAGCCTGTATCTCGACGGTGAGTTCGCCGATTATGACGGCACCGGCGTCTACAACTGGGTCAACCAGCACTGCGCCGAATACGGCTTTATCCTGCGCTATCCGAAGGACAAGGTCGACATCACCGAGTTTTCGCATGAGCCGTGGCATTACCGCTATGTCGGCGTGCCGCACGCGCTCTATATGCAGGCGCATGACCTCTGCCTTGAGGAATATATGGATCTGCTGGACAGCTACCCCTATGAGGGCGAGCATCTCGAAATCCCCGATGCAGACGGCAATATCTGCGAGGTCTTCACGATCTCACTCGAAGATTCCATCAACGATGCCGTTGCGGAGATTCCGGTCGCGGCTGAGCTGCCGTATACCGTCTCCGGCAACAACCGTGGCAAATTCGTTGTCACGGTCATGACCGGCAGACCGATGGAGGAAGACACCGAGACAACCGCCGCCCCGGAGGACGGAACAGAGGACAGCACCGAAGACGCCCCCGCAGAGACCACGGAAGCGGAATAACCGATCCGATATGCAGACAGCCCCGATCCGTCATTCAGGATCGGGGCTGTTCGTATGATTTACTGCGGGTCGAGCACACCCGGCACGCGCAGGTCGTAGCCGTTGACCTCGATCATCGCTTCATCGAGGTCGATCACCATGCAGTGCCGACCGTTGACCTCCTCAAGGTGGATCTTGTGCTTTGCCTCATTCTTCACATTCACCACGATTTCCGGCGTCTTGATTACCGTCTTCGGCGCGACCAGACGCTCCGGCTTCAGCGTCGATTCGACATGCTCGCCGAACACACGCTCCGTCTCCGCGAGCTTTTCCTCGGGCACGCCCGCCTCCGCGAGCATCCTGTGCAGGATCCTGCCGGTCACCTCTGTCGGCGAATCATCCGTCTTGTTCTTCGCGACCATCTCCGTGAGCTTCTCGTTCACGGTCGTCACGGTCTCATAGGTGAGATCGTCGCCGAGCAGCGTATCAAGCACCTGCTTCATGCCGCTCTGGTCATCCTCAATCGTCGATTCGACCTCACACTCCAGGAAATCCTCGATCAGCGTCTCATTCGGCGAATTCGGCGTTTTGGTGTAATAGAGCACATGGTGCACATCCGTGGCACGCTCCGTGAACACCGGGAAGAAGATGCCGTCGAGCGGCGCCTTGCTGATCACAGCATTGCGGTTTTCCTGCCGCTGGATCTCATCATCCTGCTGATCGTATGCAAGCACGCTCTCAGTCTTCGCGACCGGGCAGAGCGCAATCACGATGTAGCGGAAGACCTGATCGGAAGCCTCCTCATCAAGCTCGTCCATCTTATTCTTACGCGGCGGATCATACTGGCAATACGCCGCGATGACGGCATAGGGCGAATCGGAATCCAGCGTTTCTGCGAGCTTTCCGAGAAATTCCAGCGCGACATCCTCCTGCTTGAAGCCGGACGCAAGCACACGGCTCAGGAAGGTCTGTGCGCCGTCCTCACCGTAAGCATGATTCTTGAACGGCAGCTCCGTGCTCTGCTTGCCGAGGTTGACATTGAGCACCTTTTTCATCGTCTCATAGAGGATCTGGCTCTCCGCCGACGGAATCTGCGGGGCATCTCTGAGGCAGACACCGCGCACGCGCCGCTGGCTGTCAACGAATGCGGTCAGCACGCGCTCCATCGTGAAATATTTGGCTTCCGGGTTAAAATGATTGCGGATCTCGCTGAGCTCCTTGCGGTTCATGGAAGTCTCCTTTCTCTCTGCAAAAAAACTGCCGCCGAGCGCCAGCTCAGCGGCAGTGCTTCGTTCTTACTGTGCGATATGCGCGTTGAGCTTTGCAACAAGCTCGTCCGCAGAAACGCCGTGCACCATGCAGGCTTCCTCGATCGACTCGCCGCGGGATGCGGGGCAGCCGAGGCAGTGCATGCCCATCTCCAGGAAGAAGGGCGCAGTGGACGGATCGTTATCGAGAATATCGCCGATAATGGTTTCCTTTGTGATTTCCATTGGAAATGCTCCTTTCGGGGATAAAACAGAGCGAAGCGCTGCGCACTTCGCCCCGTATTTGTTGCTTCGGATTACTCCTGGGTCTTCATCTGCGCGTAGCAATCGCTGCAGTAGACCGGGCGATCCTCACGCGGACGGAACGGCACTCTTGCTTCCTTGCCGCAGTTTGCGCAGGTCGCGGTGAAATACTCGCGCTCAGTCTTGCCTGCGTTCTTTCTTGCATCACGGCATGCCTTGCACTTCTTCGGATCGTTTGCAAAGCCCTTCTCAGCGTAGAACTCCTGCTCGCCGGCGGTGAATACGAACTCCTGTCCGCACTCATTGCATACTAAAGTTCTGTCTTCGTACATGTGGATTTTTCCTCGATTCTTAAAATTTGGACCTCGGTTTGATTCAAGCCACCACAGTTGCTGTTCATCGCCTGCGGGCAATGCCCTCGAAGCGAAAGCGGTTTGCAGGTTAATGCTTCGCACGCGCTGGGAGAAATGCTGCCGGGTCATGTGGATTTTTTGCAGTCTGCCGGACTGCTGCGGGCAATATTACCGCGGTTCTGCGAGGCTATTGCTGCTGTCTGCGGGGAGCTCCTCCCCTGTTTCGCCCCGGACAGCACGGAGCTTGCGCCGGACACGCTGGATCGCGTTATCGACGCTTTTGCGGGAGATCTGCATACGCTGCGCAATTTCCTCGTAAGAGGCTCCGCCTGCCAGCATGCTGAGGATCTCCCATTCCAGCCTGCTGAGCACATCGCTGAGCTGCGCCTGCATTTCCGATTCCAGCTCTTTTTCGAGCAGATGCTCCTCGGGCGAGGAGTCCGGATCAGCGGGCAGATCCTCGGGCGAAAGCTCCGGGTCATCAAGAGAGATGACAGGGATTTCAGCCTGCGGATGCATACCGCGCAGAACCGATTTCATTCGGTTCCGAATGCAGACAGCTGCGTATGTGCGAAAGGCGGCACCGCGGTCGGGCACATATCTGAGGGCGGCGGCAAGCAGCTCCAGAAGCCCCTCCTGCGTCAGATCCTCTGCGTCGGGACGGCTCGCCGCATATCGGCATGCCATATTAGACACAAGGGGCTGAAATCGCCGGGTCAGGACCGAGAGCGCCTGCGGTTCCTCCGCAGACAGTGCGATCAGCGCTTCATCGCTGAGACCTTCGAGAGCATGATTCTGCATTCTGAAAAGCATCCTCCTTCGGTCAAAGAGCAGCGCCGGCTGCCGCGTGTCGGCAGTGTATTTCACATCCGCGCCGCCGCAGAACCGGCAGCACAGACTTGTGAACATTATAATGATAAACGAAACCCGCGAATTTGTCAAGTGTTTTTTCGGGATTTCCGGACTCTGCCGAAGAAAACGGCGTTTTCGCCATCTTTCAACAGCAGATTTTAGGCAGATTCCCTATTTCGGGTTAGCCTGCGCAAATTATCATTCTGCGGCTTCGGCATATGCCGCTCTTCCGTCGCGGAAGAGATTGCCGCCGTGGGAGTCGATCGTGACAAGCAGCGGAAAACGGTCAACTGTCAGGCGCTTCACCGACTCGCAGCCGAGATCGTCATATGCGATGACCTCGCACGAAGTGATATGCGCGGCTGCCAGTGCGCCCGCCCCGCCGACTGCACAGAAATAGACTGCGCGGTTGCGGATGATCGCATCACAGACAGCCTGTGAGCGCTCGCCCTTGCCGATCATCGCGATGAGACCTGCATCGAGCAGCATCGGGGCATAGGGATCCATTCTGCCGGAGGTTGTCGGACCGCAGGCGCCGATGGGGCGTCCGGGCGGTGCCGCTGTGGGACCGGCATAATAGATGACGGCGTCCCTGAGCGGGAACGGCACAGCGTCATTCCCCTGTTCCCGCATCGCTGCGGTGATGCGTTTATGCGCGGCATCACGGGAGGTGTATACCGTGCCGGAAAGAATCACGCGGTCGCCGGCGCGCAGGAGCTGCTGCTCGCGCTGCACAGCCGGCAGATCGGTGACATGAATTTCATATTCCATCAGAGCGTCCAGCCGTCGTTGCTGCCTGCCTGCTCAGCGAGATCGTCAATGTTGAACTCGCCGGTGCCCTCTGCGGGCTTGCCGCCCTTGCCGAACTTGGAAGCGACTTCATCGAAGCTGTCGAAGGTCGGGATCTCGTCGTCGTCATTGATGGTGGAACGCGCATCGGAGATGACGTTCTTCGCCTCCGTCAGACGGCTTGTTGCCTGACCGGTGAGGTTCTCAAGCACGAGAGAGATCTCGTTGAACTTCTTGGAAACGCTGTCGATCTCGCTGCGGAGCAGAGCGCGGACCGTTCTTGCGGTCTCAGTGGTCGTCTTGGTGCGCTTTTCAGCATCCTGAATGGAAGCGCGGACAGACTCCTCTGCATCTGCGACGGTCTTGACAGCCTGTGCATCGGCGTCGTTGAGCTTCTGCTCAGCCTCTGCGTTTGCATTCTTGATGGTCTCGTCTGCCTGTGCATTGGCATTTGCAATGGTCTGCTCAGCCTGTGCATTGGCGTCAGCGATGGTCTTCTCGGCAGTTGCGTTCGCATCTGCGATGGTCTTCTCGGCGGCTGCGGTTGCCTCTGCGACCTTCTTCTCCGCCTCTCTCTTTGCCTCGGAAGCGACCTTCTTCGCGGTCATCTGTGCTTCCATGAAGAGTGCGCTCATGTCGAAGGTCGAATCGGAGCCGTTCTCCTTGAGATCCTCGACCTGCTGCTTGAGGGATTCGATCTCACGCTCGCGCTCTGCCAGCGTGCTGGACTGCTCAGCGAGCATTGCCTCATATTCCGCGAGCTTCTGGAGATCTGCCTCGCTGGACATGCCTGCCTGCTCTGCCATCATTGCGTTCTTTGCATCGAGCTCTGCGCGCAGTGCGGAAACCTCGCGCTCTGCCTCAGCGACCTTATTGGTCAGGTTCTCGATCTGTGCAGCAGCCTCAGCGGACTGGCCCTCGCCGGTAACCTGTGCCAGCGATGCAGCAGTGAGGTCGCTGCGCAGGGTAGCATTGTCCTCGTTCAGCGTGTTGACAGTTGCCTCGAGCTGGGTAATGCGGGTTGCAGTCTCTGCCGCCTCATCCTGCGCGACCTGAAGCTCTGCTCTGGCTGCTTCGAGGTCTGCCTTGGCGTCAGTGAGCTCCTGCTGGAGCTGTGCAAGCTGCTCGGATGAAGCGCCGCCCTCGCCCTGAATGACCGGGCGCTTATCGAGCTCCTCCTGTGCGGCACGGAGCTGCTTCTT
>JAEEXH010000031.1 GCA_016291435.1 Oscillospiraceae bacterium | reverse complement strand
CCGAGCGCAGCGAGGTTCTTCTCCCTCCCTTGTGGTTTCCCCTCGCTCACAGGGAGCACTCAATCGCAGTACTTCATATGTATTAACTGAGCAACGCATAAATATGATAACTTCCGATTTATGTTAGTAACAATTATAGCGTAACATCTCTGCACTGTCAATAGAAACGCCATAGTACTTCTGAATGAATATCAGAAATACTATGGCGAAAAACTTCTATATAAGCGCAGTACTTATGAACCGAGGGCTTTTTTCATTATCTCATACGGGGAAGTTCATCTTGCCGACAACCATCTCACCGGGGCTGAGCGGGATGCCCTCCTCCGTGATGACATTGCCGAACACATCCGTCAGGCGGAAGGTGAAGGGGCCTGCGCCGAAGCCGGAGCCCGTGAAGTAATTGTCGGAGCGGCGTTTGAGCGGCGTATAGGTGCCGTCCTTTTTCAGGATCTCCACGCCCCAGACCGGCAGCGTGTGGTATCTGAGCTGCATGCAGAACCACGAGGTCGAGCTGTCTTCCGTAAAGCGGTAGCCGATCGGCTCAGAGGTCGGGAAGGGGATGATCTGCCACGAAATATTGAGCCTGCCGGTGCCGCGCGGCGCAAGCTGCTCAAAGGCATTCACATTGAGATCGAGACTGCCCTTTGCTTCGGCGGAAGTGTCGGTGACATAGACATCGACGGTATTGCCGTTTTCGGCGGTGACGCGCAGATAGGCGCCCGCCAGCAGACCGAGCGCATAGTCATCGGGGTTGATCGCGCAGACGAAGAGACCCTCCGGAATCGGTGCCAGCGAACAGCGGCCGCTCGTGATGCCGCCGGTATACCATGTCGCATAGCCGCTGTGCGCCGTGCCGGGTGCTTCGAGCAGCCAGGGGTCGGGGGTATCCTCGGGATAGGGACCGGAGCCGGCGAGATAGTCGCCGATGACCTGCATCTCCCCGAAGGCAGTGCCGGTCGGATTTTCGAGCGCCTCACGCTTCTTGATGATGTAATCGAACATCGTGATATTGCCGTCGCCGTCTGCGTCATAGGTCGCAGCGGAGGCGGTCATCGCGGTGCCGCAGAGGATACATGCGGTGAACAGTGCGCAGAACCGTCGTTTCGGATTCATGATCCATCTCCTGTTTCATCGGGCTTCGGCGGTGTTTCATTGTCCTTCGGCGGGTCGAGATCATAGATACTGCGGACAGCCTTGCTGCGCGGGTCGTCTCCTGTGAGATTCTTCGTGCGGGCGGCATGCTTCTCGCGCATTGCATCGACCTTTTTCGCCATCCACGGTGTCAGGATGCCGACGATTGCGATCACCGCAAAGACGATGAAGAACTTTGTGACGAACCGCAGCAGCGTCGGCGTGACATTGACATATTCGGTTTCTTCCTGCCAGAGCAGCAGGAGGCATTGCAGATTCATTCGGGACTCCTTTGCGTATCAGCGGCGGACGGTTCGCTGTCTTTCGTGACGAACACGGCGAAGGGCGGGCAGCCTGTGCGGTTCGGGAAATCGCATTTCAGCACAGTGAAATACCGGCTGTCGAGCGCCGAGAGCCAGTCGAGCAGCGCGTCACGCTCCGTGAAGCCGTTTGCGCCGCCGTAATAGACGCAGAGCGAGAGTGCGCCGCCGACCCGCAGCAGCCGGAGAGACGCTTCCAGCGCCGCAATGCTCGAATCGGCATGCGTAAAGATCT
The DNA here is from genome assembly GCA_016291435.1 of Oscillospiraceae bacterium. Classification (GTDB taxonomy): domain Bacteria; phylum Bacillota; class Clostridia; order Oscillospirales; family Ruminococcaceae; genus Firm-04. The sequence goes on along the minus strand of JAEEXH010000031.1, from coordinate 29,055 downwards.
CGTGGCTGCCCCGCGGGAGCCAGCCGAAATTGAAGACAATGCAGGAGACAGTGCCCGCCTCCGCAAAATTTCCGAGATTTGCATGGCTTTCGAGATGCACCTCTGCGGTGAGACCGTTGTCTGCGAGCAGCTTTCGGGTGCTCTCCACAGCCTCCTCCTGAATATCAAATGCAAGAACGCGCCCCGTCTCTCCGGTCAGCTCACAAAGCAGCTTCGTATCGAAGCCCCTTCCGGCAGTCGCGTCGATGCAGAGATCGCCGGGCTGCACATGTGACCGCAGGAAGCGGTGCGCGAGATCCAGCACGCCGAGCTGCCGCCCGGGGTGCGCGTTATCTGATTTTTTCATACATAAAACACTTTCATGTCATCGAGCCGCAGGCAGCAGAGTCTTCCGCCCGCCTCCTTGAAGACGGCGCCGCAGTCGAGATTGATATAGGTATCCGTGAGCAGAACCTCCGCTCTGCCGTGCATCTGCGGATAGGTCAGCGTCGGGGTGTGGCCGAAGATCAGCATTTTGTCATCGAAGAAGCGGTCGGTCTGCTGCGGTCTTGCGTTCACGAGCGCATCGACGGGATAGGCGTCCATCGGCAGGCGGGGATCAAAGTCCTCGATGCCGCTGTGCGTCATGATGAACTCTCTGCCGTCGGGCATGGTCAGCTCTTCAAAGAGGGTAAACTCCTTCATGTAGTGCAGGAGATCCATGCGGCGGTCATAGGGCAGATCGAGATACTGCGCAAGCGTAATCGCGCCGCCGTTCTGCATCCATGCGGTGTAGAGCTCAAAGCCCTCGTCGGTGTAATAATCGACCACATTCTCGAAGGTTGCCTCCTCCGGGAGCCCCTCGATGCAGCGGAGCATGATCGCCTCGTGATTGCCGAGCAGCGGATAGACATTGATGCGGTCCATGCAGTCGAAGAGCAGCGGGATCGGCTCGTCGCCGCGGTCGATGAAGTCGCCGAGAATATAGAGATCGTCGTCATCGGAGAAATGGATGGCGCGGAGCATATCCTGGAACAGGGAATAGCAGCCGTGTATATCGGTCATCACATAGATCATATCGGCTGCGCCCCCTTTCCTTTCATTGTATCATAAATTCAGTTCAGATTGCCCGTGCGGAACATCAGCACGGAAAGTGCCGTCAGCGGTGCGGTCTCGCAGCGGAGGATCCGCTTTCCGAGCCAGACAGCCTGCACGCCGGCTTCCTGCAAAAATGCGATTTCCTGCGGATCGAAGCCGCCCTCGCTCCCGATGCAGAGCCCGTAGCTTTTTGCATCGCCGCGGATCTCCGAGAAGGAGCAGCCGCCCTCGCTCTCATAGAGCACGACCGGCACCTCAAGCGCCTTCATGCGCTCTGCTGCCTGTTCAAGCGTATGCAGCGGCGCAACCGGCGGGATGATCCCGCGCCCGGACTGCTGTGCGGCTGCCTGCGCGATCTTCTGATAGCGCGGGAGCTTCTTCTGAAACTCGCCCGCGGACATGCGCGAGATGCAGCGGCGCGTCAGCACAGGGACGATCTCCGTGACGCCGAGCTCAACGGATTTCTGGATGATCTGCTCGAGCTTGTCCGCCTTCGGCAGTGCCTGAAAGAGCGTGACCTGCACAGTCGGCTCGGCGCAGCAGGATTCGCCTGAGAGAATCCGGAGCCGCACTTCGTCGGATGTGATTTCTTCGATCTCGCAGGCGTAGTCGGTGCCGCAGGAGCAGACAGTGAGCTGCTCGCCGGGACGCATCCGCAGCGAAAAGCCGATATGTCGCAGGTGCTCGCCGCGCAGGAAGGGCTGCTCGGGCGAAAAGGCATCCTCAAAAAATCTCGGCATGCAGACCGCTCCTCTCATGATAACACAGTTTTCACATCATATATTATACCACATAATGCCGAAAATTGCAAGTAGGCGGGCATCTGCGGCCGACTTTTCAAATACATGTTCGCCCGCACTTGCATTTTACGGAAAAATAGTGTATAATAAAAGCAGTATGCTCCGTAGGAGGAATGAGAGTTGAATCATCTGTTTTATATCATGGGCAAGAGCGCGTCCGGAAAGGATTCGGTCTACCAATGGCTGCTGCGGGAGCTTCCGCTGAAGCCGGTTGTGTTGTATACGACCCGTCCGCGCCGTGCACATGAGCAGGACGGCAGAGAATATCATTTTATCACAGTGGAGCAGCTCCGCGAGATGCGTGCGAAGTCGCAGCTGCTGGAATCGCGCACCTATCACACGGAGGCGGGAGACTGGACCTACTGCACGGCGAAGGATGCTGCCGATCTCAGCGCGGGGAGCTATCTCGCGATCGGCACGCTGGAATCCTATCTGCCGATCCGCGCATATTACGGAGAGGAGGCAGTTGTGCCGATCTACATTGAGGTCGATGACGGTGTCCGGCTGGCACGCGCACTGGAGCGGGAGCGTCAGGAGAAGGCGCCGCGCTACACGGAGCTCTGCCGCAGATTCCTTGCCGATGCGGAGGACTACGCAGAGGAGAATCTCATGCAGGCCGAGATCGGGCGCAGGTTCGAGAATCAGGATTTCGCGGCATGCACCGCGGAGATCCGTGCATATATCGCAGCGCTCCTTGCGGATGACGGCACTGCCGTCGATTCGGAAGCAGTATAAACTGAGCCCCGGTACTTCCTGTGGATGTACCGGGGCTTTTTCTGTTTATGTATTGAGAAGAATGCGTTTTAAGAGCGTCAGATCCTTTGCGTTGATCTTTCCGTCCGTGTTCATGTCAGCGACTGCGCCCTGCTCGGGTGTGAGGTCGCCGGTTTTCATCAGATACTTGTGCATCATCACAAGATCCGTCAGATCACAGACGCCGTCCGCATTGATGTCGCCGATGACAGGCGCTTTCTTCTGTGCCGCTGCAGCGACGGTGTAATTGACGCAGCTCGTCTGGTTCAGCGCGCCGAGCGTGACGGTCTCGCCCGCTGCGAAGTCACGCTTGTAAAGCTGATAGATTACCTGCGGATCGCCGTCATCCGTGAGCGTACCGTCGGTCTTCTCCCATGCGCTGAGCCACGCGGGAATGTCGGTCACGCGGGTATCGAGCGCGACGTAGACGGTTGTGTCATCGCCTGCGGTGAAGGATGCTTCCTCGCCCGCATATTTTTTTGCATCGCATGCAGTTGTGATCCACTCTGCATCTGCGAGCGCTTCGGGAATCGCCGTGAAGGTGAAGGCTCTGTCGCCGAAGACCGTGCTGCCGACGCCCTTGCCTGCCGTCTCGACCGACCAGCTCCGTGCGGTCGATTTGTCACCCACGGTGAGCCCGGTGATGTATTTGCCGTCCGCATAGGTGATCGGGGTGACGGTGCGCTCTGTGCCGGACCACGCCTTGGTCTGTGCGCCCCAGACGGTCTGGTTGTTGCTGCCGACTGCGGTGAAGACCATCACGCGCTTGCCGGTCGCCTCGTCATATTCCGCGGCGAAATAGCCCTGATAGGTGACATTGTTGAGCCGGAGCGTTGCCGCAGCGGTCTCCTCGGACTGCTGCCATGTGCCGGTCACGGCGCCGGAGACGGTGCCGTCGGCGTTCAGCGTGACATTCTGATAATTGATGATGTTGCCGTCGGTGCCGTTTCCGTGATTGATGAATTCATAGGTGCCGGCGATGTCCTCGGTGAGATAGCCGGTCTCCGACCACGGCTTCACACAGTATTCAAACGGAATGACGACCGGCCATCCGGCTTCGTTGAACTTCATCGAATGGACGCGGACCTCGTGTCCCTCGCCGCCGTCATCGAATCTTGCGTGATAGAAGAGATACCACTCGCCGTCGTCGTCACGCAGCACGGAATTGTGACCGCATGCCATATACGCGGGCGTGGTCGAGCTGAATTTGTAGTTGCCCATGACCTTGAGGCCGATGCTGTCAAGGTTCGTATTGCTTTCAAGCACCATATTTCTGCCTGCGGGATCGACAAACGGTCCGAGCGGCGACTTCGAGCGCGCGACACGCATATTATAGCCGCCGGCGGAGAAGAGCCCGCCGTAGGTGACCCAGAGGTAATAATAGCCGGTGTCGGCATTATACTCAATGAACGGACCCTCGCCGGATTTGCCCCAGCCGCCGGAGATCTTCGTGCCGAAATAGCTGTCCACCATTCTGCCGTCGGCGGTGGTGCCGGTCTTCGGATGGATGCATCTGCCGGTTGCCTTGTCAATCTCAAGCGAGAAGATGCCGCCTGACCAGGAGCCGTAGCACATATACATCCTGCCGTCGGTATCGGTGTAGATCGTCGGGTCGATGGCGTTCGGATACTGCTGATTGTTGAAATAGTGATTGCTGAACCAGTTGTTGTTGAATGTGACCTCGCCCTTGTCAATCAGCTCCTGAATGTTCGTGTTGTTATAGCGGCGGCTTCTGTCTGTGCCTTCCCAGTAGATGTTGGTATCGGTGAAGCCGGAATAGATGAGCGTATCGACAAAGGTATAGGGACCCTCGACATTCTGCGAGGCGGCGTAGGCGATGACCGATGTGCGGTAATCGGAGGAGGTGCAGAAATACATGAGATAGGCGCCCTTTGTGCCGTTTGCGTTCACATAGTCCGGGTTATAGTAAACATCCGGCGCCCAGACGGCAAAGCCGCCCTTGCAGTCGCCGAGATCCTCACCTGCCCAGGCAAACGCCTTTGCGAGATTCTGCGAGAGATTGCCGAACTCGACATTGTTTGTCCGCGCATAGCCGTTGGAAAAGCGCGTCCAGTCGCGGAGATTGGTTGATTTTGCGGCGTCGATATGCGAGCCGAAGACATAATAGTTGCCGTTCGTCTTGATGATTGACGGATCGTGTACGGAGACACGGGTGCCGGCGGCTGCGGATGCCCGCTGCTGCGGCACGGCGGCGGTGAGCCCGGTGACGGCGAGCGTCAGCGCGAGCACAGCGGTGCAGAGCTTGTTTTTGTGTTTCATATTGTTTCCCCTAAGCGGCATGCGGATATTCTTTCTGATATTATCATTTTACAATGATCCTGTCAAAAGTGCAATGGGATATTGTATCCTGTTTATGATAAATCATACAGTCGGGGGCTGGTGCAATCTCTCCATAATTATGATATAATGAATAAGACCGCAGTGCGGCTTGCACTGCGGTCCCGGAACATGATATGATTATGATTACGCGGATTCTTCCCTGCGGCGGAAGGCTGCTGCGGCGAGCGCAAGGAGCGATGCGATGCCCGCTGCGAGCATGCCGGAGCCTGCGCGGTCGCCGGTTTTCGGCGGGGCTGCGGTCATTGTGCCGGCAGCGGTTGTGGCTGCGGCAGTTGTCGCTGCGGTTGTTGTTGTGACGGTTGTGACGGCGGATTCCTCGGAGGTTGTGCTTTCGCCGGATGCCGTTTCGGTCGAAGCGGCGGTCTCCGTTTCGGCTGCGGAGGTCTCGGTCACGGTTGTTGTGGTCTCAGGCTCGGCGCTCTCCGCGGAAGCGGAGTAATCATCCCCATAAAACGCCCCTGTCGGCATCACATCTGCAAGCCCTTTTTCCGCAAGCAGTTCCCGGATCTCGGCAGCGATCCTGTCATTGCGGTGCGGATCGTCTGCGGGCGGCTGCGGGTAGGAAAAGAGGAGCCGCACCACGGTTCCGGGCTCGATCACCTCATGACCGAACGAAACGCCGGTATCGTATCCCTTTTCAGCGATGTATGCTTCTGCTGTTTCGCGGATCGCCCAGAGGGCTTCGCTGTCAGCGGCATCGGCAGTTTCATTCTCGAAGATGATCTTCACGAGCGCGGGGTCAAGGCTGTTTTGCGCGCAGGCATCGCGGACACCCGCCTGCACAGCCTCCCGATCGAAGGTTTCGGCTTCCGCGGGGGTGAGCCAGAAGGTGAGCGTGATCAAATCTTCTGCTTCTTCATCGGGCTCCGAGCTGATGACCGCGTAGAGTCTGTTTTCGCGGAGATAATCAGTGAGTGTGCTGCGCAGTGCGCGGATCGTTTCGCGCTGTGCGTTCAGATCTTCAATGGATGGATCGGCGGCTTCGGCTGCCTGAACTGCAAACGCCGGGCGCGAGGCAGGCATAGCAGGCAGCGTGAGCGACAGGGCTGCTGCTGCGAGGATAATCAGTTGTTTTTTCATAGTGAGCACCGTCCTTTCCTATGCTTTGCATGTGCATGAGGCGCCGCAGAACCGTGCTGCGCGCTTTGCATCGGTATCTGTGCGCCTTCACCCATAAAGACGACAAAACTGCCGGATATTTACACCCCCCGATCACTTTCGGATACATGCACAAAACCGCCTATGCGAAATTGTGCAGCCTATACATTTACATTGCCGATACAAGAAAGGAGCAGCAGTATGCAGCAGAACAACATTGACGGCGGCAAGCCCTTTGACTGGGGCAGAACCTCTGCGGATTACGCAAAATTCCGCGACATCTATCCCCCGCTCTTTTACAAAAAACTCACAGACCGCGGGCTCTGCGTCAAAGGGCAGCGTGCGCTTGATGTCGGAACGGGAACGGGCGTGCTCCCGCGGAATCTTTACGCCTGCGGCGCAAAGTGGTGCGGGATTGATCCCTCGGAGAACCAGATCGCGCAGGCAAAGCAGCTTGCGGCGGCAGCGGGCATGGAGATCGACTTCCGTGTTGCGGGCGCGGAGGATCCTGTGTATCCCGCCGGGCAGTTTGATGTGATCACGGCATGTCAGTGCTGGTGGTATTTCGACGCGGAACGTGCATTCCCGAATCTTGCGCGGATGCTGAAGCCGGGCGGGAAGCTCGCGGTGCTCTATATGGCGTGGCTGCCCTATGAGGACAAAATCGCCGGGGAGAGCGAGCGCCTTGTGCTGGAGATGAATCCCGGCTGGACAGGCGGCGGCGAGACCCGGAAGCCGATCTCTCTGCCGGAATGCGTCAGCCGCGATTTTGAGACGCTTACGCATGAGGAATATGACCTGCCGGTGCATTTCTCCCGCGAAAGCTGGCACGGCAGAATGCGTGCCTGCCGCGGCGTCGGGGCATCGTTTGACGCACAGCAGCTTGCGGAGTGGGACAACGCGCACAGAGCGCTCCTTGCCCGCATCGCGCCGGAGGAATTTGATGTGCTGCACTATGCGGCATCGGTGATCCTGCAAAAGCGGGGGTAAGGGGCAATATGGCAAAGAACGGCGGAAAGAAAACCGTCGGCATCGCGGCAGATGTGCTCATGTACGGCATTCTGCTCGTGCAGATGCTCTGCGCCTTTACAGGCAACACCGCGCATGAGATCCTCGGCATTGCATTTTTCGTGTGCCTTACCGTGCATACCGTGCTGAAGCGGCACTGGTTCCGCTCGCTCTTTGCAGGCGGGAAGCGCACGGCGGCAAGGCATATCTTCAATCTCGTGACGGTGCTGCTCATGCTTGCAATTCTTGCACTCATGCTCAGCAGCATGGATGTCTCGCGTTTTGTTTTCCTGGATGTGCGCCTGTTCGGCAGCAGCGACCTGCACCGGTATCTTGCGACGGCTGTGCTGACACTCGCTGTGCTGCACGGCGGCATGCACGGTGTGATGCGTGCAAAGAAAAAGGCGCGTGCGGCAGTGCTCACGGTGCTCGGCGGCATCGCGGCGGCGGCGGTCGGGCTTGCGCTCGTGCCCTATCTCAACCGCCATTACCGCACAGTCAGCATTGATTACGCAGAAGCCGTACACGGGGAGAAGATCGACTGGCAGGGCAGCCGCCCGCTCGTTGTCTATTTCACGCGCATCGGCAACACGGATTTTGAAGACGGCGTGGATGCAGTCTCCGGCGCCTCGCTCCTGCTGGCGGACGGCAGGCTCACGGGCAACACGGAGCTGCTGGCAGACATGATCGCGGATATGATCGACTGCGATGTCCGCGCAATCACGCTCACCGGAGAGAAGTACCCCTCGGGCTACGGCGAGACAGTCTCCGTCGCCGGGAAGGAGCTCCGTGAAAATGCGCGTCCCGCGATTGAGCCGATCGACACGGCGGGATATGATACGGTCATCTTTGTGTACCCGATCTGGTGGGGCACGGTGCCGATGCCCGCGGCGGCATTTCTGGAGCAGAGCGACCTTGCCGGCAAGCAGATTTACCTGATCGCGACACAGGGCAGCAGCGGATTTGTCAGCAGCACGGCGGACATCCGCAAGATGGCAGAGGGCGCCGATGTCAGAGAGCTTGTGAGCATTTACTGCGATGACATTCCGGCGGCGCGGCAGCAGCTCGCGGACGCCCTTGCCTCCGTAAATTAAGATTTCAGAATCAGCGCCGGTATATTGCGTTTTGGGGAAGAATGTGCTATAATATAGGGGCAAACACCCGAAGGAGGTGCGGCAATGAAAGTGTATGAAGGCGATAAACCGTATATCTTTGTCAGCTATTCTCATAAGGATAAGAAACAGGTTGAGCCGGTGATTGAAGCGCTGATCAGACACGGGTACCGTGTCTGGTATGATAAGGGCATCAAATACAGCGATCCTTGGGCAAAGGTTATCGCCGAGCATGTGAAGAGATGCCATATCATGATTCCGTTTCTGACAAAGAACTATCTTGAATCTGACCACTGCGAAACGGAACTGAATTACGCAATGACCACGGTCCACTGCAAATGCTTCGCGGTCTATCTGGAGAATGTGTCTCTGGAGAGCAAAGCCGATCTTGAAATGTATATTGCCAAATATCAGAATATCATGGGCTACAGACTCACACAGGAGCAGCTGATCCGGGAGATCGTAAATGCGAGCGTGCTGACGCCTTGTCTGGAGCAGAAAAAGCCTGCTGATAGATCTGTGGAGGAGCTGCTCGAAGCATATATGGCAGAGCGTGAAGCGAAGACTGCCCCTGCACCGCAGGCAGCTCCTGCCAAAGCGAAAACGCCGCCTGCTGCACCTGCGAAAAAGCAGACGGGCGGGAATGCGCCTGCCGCAGAGGCAAAGAAGCAGGCTGCCCCGCAGCCTGCTCCGGAAGCGCAGAAGAAGTCTGCCGAAAAGCCGGTCTCGACAGAGACGCACGGAACAGGGGCGTTGATCACCGCGCTTGTTTTTGTCGCCGCGACGATCGGGCTTAAGATTGTGTTTGAAAAGGACCTGCTCGAATCGCATGACGGTCTGCTGCTTGCTGCACGGATCGCTTATCCGATCCTGCATGTGCTGGTCATCTTGTTTCCGTTTTTATACGGACTCAATTTATGGGTAGACTATACGGACAAGGCGACACAGTTCAGAGGGGGGTTGCTGACGGCAATGTCGCCGCTGGTCGGTGCGGGCTGGATGATCTGGAAGGCGGTTGCAGAGCGTCCGAACTCGGTGATTCTGACTGTCCTGCTTTGGATCGGTGCTGTGGTACTGCTCTTTATCTCCTTGCTTTGTTTCATTGGCGGGTGTGTGGGTGACACCGATGACAAAAAAACGGATTCGGCGCAAAAATAAGAAACGGACAGGGTCATCCCGGCTGCTGATGCAGGCAGTCGGGATGATATTTTTTTACGGCATTGCACTTTTCAGGAGAATGTGTTATAATACAAGGGTATGGAATCCATTTCCTGCGGAAGGAGTATTGTTATGGCAAAGGCAAAGAAGAACAACGGCATGAACCGCGCACAGAAGCGTGCAAATGCGAGAAAGCCGCAGCAGACGAACAGCAGCAAGCCGATGTGGCTGCGCATTGTTGTCATTGCTGTGATCGCTGCCATGTTCCTCGGCATCATCGTGATGGCGGTTGCACACTGATATGGCAAAAGCGAAAACCAGATACGAGTGTACCGCATGCGGCGCGGTCTATCCGAAATGGAACGGACGCTGCACAAGCTGCGGTGCCTGGAACACGATCGAGGAGGCGCTCCCGGAGATCAACGTGCCCGCCGGCCGCGGCAAGACCGGCACGCACGGCGGCGCAGATCTTTCCGCGCAGATCCGTGAGCTCTCTGAGATCGGCACAAATGACGATATCCGCTATGACACGGGGCTCCCGGAGCTGAACCGTGTGCTCGGCGGCGGCTTGGTGAAGGGCTCCGCGGTGCTGCTGGGCGGCGAGCCGGGCATCGGAAAAAGCACGCTGCTGCTGCAAATCTGTCAGCATCTCGGCGAGGCACATTCTGTGCTCTATGTCTCCGGCGAGGAGTCTGCGCGGCAGATCAAGCTCCGTGCGCAGCGGCTCGGCGTCGATACCGAAAGCCTCTATCTGCTCACAGTCACCGATGCGGAATCCGTCTGTGAGACGATCAGCGAAACAGAGCCCGATGTCGTCATTGTCGATTCGATCCAGACCATGCACATCGACGGGCTGAGCTCGGGCAGCGGCTCTGTGCCGCAGGTGCGCGAGTGCACCAACCTTTTCATGCGCACGGCAAAGGCGAAGGAGATCCCGATTTTCCTTGTCGGGCATGTGACGAAGGAGGGCGCGATCGCGGGGCCGAAGGTCATGGAGCATATTGTGGATGCGGTGCTCATTTTCGAGGGCGACCGCTACCAGAGCATGCGCATTCTCCGTGCGGTGAAAAACCGCTTCGGCTCGACCAACGAGATCGGCGTCTTTGAGATGAATGACAAGGGGCTTTCGGAGGTCGAAAACCCCTCGGCGATGCTGCTTGAAGGCAGACCGCTCGGCGTCTCCGGCACATGCGTCTGCTGCATGATGGAGGGCAGCAGACCGATCCTTGCGGAGATCCAGGCGCTCTGCGCAAAGAGCACGCTCTCGGCGCCCCGCCGCACGGCAACCGGCTTTGACTACAACCGCGTCTATATTCTTCTGGCGGTGCTCGAAAAGCGCATGGGGCTGTTCTTCGGCGCGCTGGATGTGTATCTCAATATTGTCGGCGGCTTCCGGCTCGATGAGCCCGCAGGCGATCTTGCCGTGGCGCTCTCGCTCTATTCTGCGCTGATGGACAAGCCCATCGGCGAGACGGTGCTTGCCTTCGGCGAAGTGGGGCTCGGCGGCGAGCTGCGCGGCGTCTCGAATGCGGCACAGCGCATCGCGGAGGCGGAGCGGCTTGGCTTTGCGGTCTGCATTCTGCCGAAGCAGAATCTGCGCACCCTCCAGACGGGACGGTTCAAAATCAAGCTGGAGGGCGTTTCCAATCTCAAAGAAGCATTCGCGGTGCTGGAGAAGCTCGCACGAAAGCAACAATAATTCAATCCGCATTTTTTACGAAAGGATGCGTGCTATGCCCAACATTTTTTCTGTCCGGCAGAGTGACCCGCCGGAGGAACAAATCAAAATTTCCGATGCGGGCACGGATGCCCTGATCGCGGCGCTGGTGCTGGCGGGCTCACAGCTTGCCGTCAGCGACCACCAGAAGCAGCTCATCGTCTGGCTGGCGGAGCATGACCGGCGGCTCGGCACGGGATTCCTCGGCTTCTGCATCGCGGACATGCCGTGGTCGCCCGACACCTTCCCGCAGGACAGAGCATTCATGGTGCGCGTTGTCGATGCGGCATCGGAGGAGCGCGGCTGGGAGACGCTCGGCATCCAGCCCGACGCGATGCAGCTCCGCCCGATCCTCGGCTGGTTCCGCAAGCGCTTTGTGCGCTTTCAGGCAGAGGACATTGCACCGCATGCACGCGAAGACTGGTTCGACGACATGGAGGATGACGATCCTGTCCGCACGGGCTTCCCGCAGTGCGAGAAGCATCACGCCTTTCTCAGCTATCTCGGCTGTCAGGTCTGTCATATGCAGCGGGGCGGCACCGTATGACGCCCGCCGTCCCCTGCCATCTGCGGGAAATCGCAGAGATCACAGAATGCAGACGCGATGAGATCACGCTCAGCCTGCGGTGCAGCTGCGGGTGTGAGCGGTTTCTCATTTTTGAGAACACCATGACCCCTGCGGAGAAAGCGGAGGCGGCAGAATATGAGCGCATCAGCCGGGAGATGCTTCGCGGCGTGAAGCGTCTCAGTTCACGCGCCGGTGCAGACGGCAGCGTGCATGTTTTCGCTCACCGCTTTCTGCATCCGCCGCAGGAGGTTGCACTGCCGCCGGAGCCCTTTGCGATGCAGCTCTCGCGCATTCTTGTGCGCTGCGCGGCATGCGGCAGGGAGACCGTGCTGTTTGATAACCGCTTTCACGGCTATGACGGCGCAGTCTGCGGGAAGGAGATTCCGCAGGACTATGCGCCGGTGATGCAGCAGAAGTTTCAGCGGAGCTTCCCTGCCCGGCGGCTGCGTATGCGATTGCAGTGCAGCGTGCCGGAGGCGGAGCTCTGTGAGCTTGCAGGGGCAGAGGATGCGATCGGCAGTCTCTGCTCGGAGTGCTTCACGGAGATCGTCATATCCTCGGAGACGGCAGACGGGAAATTCCGCACGTTTTTCTCGGAGGAAACGGCGTGAACCGGTGTGCATTCCCCATTTCATTTTCAGCAAAGGATCATGTTCATGAACAACGGCAAGGCATTTCGCAGGGGCATGCTGCACGGCATCCCCATCGGGCTCGGCTATCTTTCCGTGTCCTTCGGCTTCGGCATTCTGGCGGCGGGCAAAGGGCTCACCGTCCTTCAGGCGACGCTCATTTCGCTGCTGAATCTCACCTCGGCGGGGCAGGCGGCAGGCGTCGATGTCATTGCGGCGCACGGCACGCTCATTGAGATGGCGCTCGTGCAGCTCACCATCAACATCCGGTATGCGCTGATGGCGCTCTCCCTTTCGCAGAAGCTCGACGGGCGCTTCACCGCAAAGCACAGATTCCTCGCGGCATACGGCATCACCGATGAGATCTTCGGCGTCTGTGCCGCGCAGCCCGAGCCGCTTGTGCCGGCGTATATGTACGGCATGATTCTGGGCGCGGTCTGCGGCTGGGTGCTCGGGACGTTCCTCGGCGCGGCGGCGGGTGCGCTGCTGCCCGAATCGGTCACCTCCGCGATGGGGCTGATGCTGTACGGCATGTTCCTCGCGATTATTCTGCCCCCGGCAAGGAAGCAGCGGAGCGTGCTCTGCGTGGTTGTGATCGCAGCATTCCTGAGCTGCATCTGCAAATACTGCCTGCCGATGCTGAGTGCGGGATTTGCTGTCATTATCTGTGCAGTGCTGGCAGCGGCGGCGGGCGCGCTGATCTTCCCGCGGAAGGAGGATGCCGAAGAATGAGCATTGCAATTTATATTGCGGTGATGGCGGGCGTGACCTATCTGATCCGCGTGATTCCGTTTGCGTTTTTCCGCAAAAAGATCAAATCGAAGTTTCTGCGCAGCTTTCTCTATTATATCCCCTACGCGGTGCTGAGCGCGATGACGCTCCCGGCGATTCTTTACAGCACGGGCAGCATGCCGACGGCAATCGCGGGAACGGCTGCGGCGCTGGTGCTGGCGTATTTCGGATGCCCGCTGATTGTGGTTGCACTGGCGGCATCGCTCGCAGCATTCCTCACAGGGCTGTTCCTGTGAAATGCACAGCCGCGACAAAGCAATATTTGCCGGGGAAAGTGCCTCCGGCGGATTTATAATGAGGGCCCTGCCCTCAAACTCCCGCCGGGGGCAGCGGCCCCCGGACCCCATTGCAAAATCCCCCTGCCCGCGTTCGGGCAGGGGGATTTTGAGATCGGGGAGTCTGAGGGGATCGCTATCCCCTCAGCAGGGGTGTGGGGACAGAGTCCCCACATAGAACCATCGAAAGTGCTCTCCCGGCAGATATTGCTTTGCCGCGGCTCATTCGTACCGTGCTGCGAGATTGCGCACGGCTTCTGCGATCTTCTCACGAAGCGGCTCCGGCTCCAGCACCGTGACATATCCGCCGTATTGCAGCGCCCAGTGCTGCATCGCCGTCGGATGCACGGAGACGGTCACGGTCAGCGACTCGGGGTCGTCTTCATCGGCTTCGATCCCGATGCCGCGCCCGAACCAGTCCACGGCGTCGCCGATGCGGTCTGCCCGGATGCGGAAGCGGCATGTGACAGGCTCCCCGGTATACATATAGAGATGCTCCGCAAGCGTCTGCGGGAGCTCCGCGCAGCCGGTGATCTCCTCTGCGGGACGGCGCTTCCGTTTCTGGAGCAGTTTGCATTCCGCGATGCGGTCGATGCGATAGCTTGAGAGATTATCGTGCGGCTCGGTGCAGCAGAGCAGATAATACTGCCCGTGCGAGACCGCAATCTGATAGGGGCTGACGGTGTATTTCTTCGGCTTCTCCGGTGCATCCTTATCTTTGCGCGGCGAGAGCGTGACCTGCCCGGCTTCCTTGTCAAAGGCAAAGCTGCAATACTGAAACTCTGCCATGCAGCCCTGTTCCATTGCCTCGCAGAGCAGCTCGACGGTGAGCAGCATCTGCGGATTTGCCGCCTTTTGCAGCGAGACCGGTGCGATATGCGCCTCCCACTGCCTTGCGCTCGGGGAGGCATGCAGCAGCAGCTTTTCGTGCAGCGCCTGCCGCTGTATCTCAGGGAGGGCGGGTGCCGCCGCGAGCAGATCGGAGAGCAGCCGCAGTTCGCTGCTTTCCAGCTCCGGCTCGATGTACCACTTTGTCTGCATGGCGCTTTCGGTGCCGTCGGCACGCTGCCGGTCGAATGCGGTCGCATTGAGCGGATAGCCCGCTTCCCGGAGCTCATCCAGATAGGTTTTCAGCGTGCGGCGGTTGAGGTCAATGTCAAAACGCGCCTTCAGCCGGTCGCGGAGCTGCTGCTGCGAGAGGCGGCAGTTTGCGTCGGTCTCCTCGCGCAGAATCTGCAAAAGCCGCAGCATGGCGATCTGTTTCATTCTGCCGCTCCCTCCCCGGAGTCTGCCGTATCGTCCTTCTCGTGCGGCTCCAGCACGGCATCGCGGTAGAGCGCGAGATTTGCGTCAAAATTCACGGCAAGCACCATCGCGCCGTCGGCGGCATACTGATTCTCATAGGTGCCGTCTGCCGGGAGACGCAGCGTCTGCATATCATAAATGAGGAGCTTTGCGGGCATTGTAAGCGAGAGCCCGTAGAGCGAAGCCTCGGAAAGATTGGTTGTGATCTCCGGGAGCACATCGTTCAGGATCTTCTGCACGCCGCTCACGCGCAGATGCTTTGCGTTCGAGAGAAGCTGCGAGAGGACGGTGCGCTGACGCTCCGTGCGCTCGAAATCCGCATTGCCGACATAGCGGATGCGGGAATAGGCGAGCGTCTGCTTGCCGTTCAGGTGCAGTGTGCCGCCGCCTGCGAGATAATCCGCATCGGCAGGGTCGCCCATGATCTCGTTGACTTCATTGTGCAGGATCTCATTAACCGCCTGCGCCTCACGGTCGGAGAGGGTGATCTCCGTGCCGCCGAGCGCATCTGCGAGATGCACAAAGCCGACAAAGCCGACGGAGAAATAGTCATCGACGCGGATATTGAAATTATTGACGACGGTATCGGCAAGGAGGGCAGCGCCGCCGTAGGAATAGGCGGCATTGAGCTTGTCCGTGCCGTGACCGGGAATCGAAACATAGGAATCGCGGAGGAGCGAGGTGAGCGTGACGGTGTGATTTGCGCGGCTCACGCTCAGCAGGATGATGGAATCCGCTCTGCCGCGTTCATCGCCGCGGCTGTCCGAGCCGATCAGCAGGATATTGCGGACAGCGGGATCGGAGAAGGGCGCTGCCGCCGTGACGGTATGCGTCTCGGGGTCTGCCCGGCGGAGCTGCTTGATTGCGAAGAAGGAAAATGCCGAATAGAGCACAAACAGCAGCAGGATGACAGTAAAAACCGTCAGGAGGATGCGCTTGGCGGGGCTGCCGGACTGCTTCTTTTTCCGCTTTTTCTTCTTGCTCTGCACATTGTCCGCGGAGGCTCTGCGCACGGGGAGTTCGGTTCGCGGCTGCTGTGTGCCGCCGTGCATGGAGGCGCGCCGGACGGGTGCGGTCTGCTGCGGCTCCTCAGGCGGGAGCTGCGGGAGCTGTTTGGTGTCAGTGAGGTCATTGTGCCGTTTCATGATGCTGTCCTTTCTTTGCCCGCCGGGCGGGCTTCTGATCTCTGTATCTTTTGTGCGGAGATCCGCATCTATTATTATAGCCGAACGCCGCCGCGCTGTCAATGCTTTGCGGCAAACTGTATTCTTTTGTAACTTCGTGCGGCGGTGCGGAAAGCGCTTTTTTCAGCACAAAAAATGCGCGATTGCGATTGCGCGGCGGCAAAGCACATGCAGTTTTTTGTTTATTGCGCTGTTTCAGGCGGAAAACGACGCTTTTTGCTTGCCTTTTTTTTCGGAATATGCTATAATAAACAGATAACGGCGCGGCTGCGCAGATTTTGCGGAATGCCGCTGATTTCTGATCCGAAAAACCGGTGAATCAAATGAAAGAAAGAAGAAAATACAGGCATCTGGTTTCCACTGTGTCCGGGCTGCTGCTGATTGCGGCGCTGACACTCTGCTTTGCGGCAGTCTGGCAGAAGTATTATGCCGATGCGATCATCGCACCGTTCTTCCGCCGCGGAAACTGGGTCGTGATCCTGATTTATACCGCACTGACGTCGCTGGTCTTCAAGGCATACGGCTGCACGAAGTTTGGCTATCTGAAGCGCAGCGACCTGATTTATTATCAGGCGATCGGCGTGGCGGTCGTCAACGTCATCACCTATTTTCAGGTGAGCGCCATCGGACGGCACTTTATGCCCGTCGGTCCGATGCTGCTGCTGAATCTGGCGGACTGGGTGCTGGTCGGCATCTGGACGCTTGCGGTCACGCAGGTCTATTTCCGCATCTTCCCGGCGCGCCGGCTGGTCATTGTCTACGGCTCGCGGCAGGCGGCGGAGCTGGTGCTGAAAATGAGCGCGCGAGTCGATAAATATATGATCTGCGAGAGCATCAGCTGCTCGGTCGGTCTCCGGCGGATTGCGGATGCGATCGAGGGCTTCGACGGCGTCATCCTCTGCGAGATGCCCGCAGAGCTCAGAAACGATGTGCTGAAATACTGCTGCGCACACCGCATCCGCACCTATCTTGCGCCGAAGATCTCGGATATCCTGATCCGCGGCGGTGATGAGCTGCGGCTCTTTGATACCCCGCTGATCCTCTGCCGCAATGATGGTCTGACGCTCTGGCAGCGCGTCTGGAAGCGCGGGCTCGATCTCTGCGTATCGCTGCTGCTGCTGGTGCTGCTCTCCCCGCTGCTCCTGATCTGTGCGGCGGCGGTGAAGCTCGAGGACGGCGGCGAGGTGTTCTACCGCCAGAAGCGTCTCACACGCGACGGAAAGGTCTTCGATATGCTGAAATTCCGCAGCATGATTCCCGATGCAGAGGCAGACGGCGTTGCGGTGCTGGCAGCCGATCACGATGTGCGCGTCACAAAGACAGGCGCGGTGCTCCGCCGCTTCCGGCTGGACGAGCTCCCGCAGCTCATCAATATCCTCTCCGGCGATATGTCGCTGGTCGGACCGAGACCCGAGCGTCCGGAGATTGCACATGAGATTGAGAAGACCTGCCCCGAGTTTGTCTGCCGCTTACAGGTCAAGGCGGGGCTTACGGGCTATGCGCAGGTTACCGGTGCCTATGACACCGAGCCGATCGACAAGCTGAAAATGGATCTGATGTATATTGAGCAGTATTCCTTTCTGCGCGATTTACAGATTTTGCTGATGACACTGAAAACGGCAGTTTTCCCGCCGAAGCGCAACGACGCGGCATATGTAAAGCTGCCCGAGCATTTATTTGAGGAGGAGCAGGATGACGAATAACGGAATGACAATCACGGCAGTTGTGATGGCGGGAGGCAGAGGCGAGCGCTTCTGGCCGCAGAGCAGAATGCACTGTCCCAAGCAGTTTCTCTCGCTGACAGGCGACGGGGAGACAATGCTGCAAAAGACGGTCCGCAGACTGGACGGGCTTGTGCAGCCGGAGCATATTTATATTGTGACGAACGCAGAATATCTGGGGCTTGTGCAGGAGCAGCTTCCGGCGGTGCCGGCAGAGAATCTGCTCTGCGAGCCGGCACCCCGCAATACGGCACCCGCAATCGCGCTGGCTGCGGCGGTCATCCGCAAGCGGCTCGGCGACGCTGTGATGCTTGTGCTGCCCTCAGATCATCTGGTGCGGCATGAGGCACTCTGTGCAGACTTCCTGAGCCGTGCGGCATCTGCTGCCGAGCTCGGCGAGAATCTGCTGACGGTCGGCATCACCCCGCAGTATCCCGAAACCGGCTACGGCTATATCGAATTCACCCGCGCAGAGGGCATGCCCGTCGGTGTTTACAGCGTCAGCAGCTTCCGCGAGAAGCCCGATGCCGAGACCGCGCAGCAGTATGTCGCTTCCGGCAGGTACCTCTGGAACAGCGGCATGTTCGCCTGGAAGGCAAGCACCTATTTCGCCGCGCTGAAAACGCATCTTCCGGCAGTCCATGCGATCGCGGAACATCTTTCGGATGCCTGCGATACCCCGGAATTTGATACGGTGCTGAAAGCGGAATTCCCGCAGATGCCCTCGGTCTCGGTCGATTACGGCGTGCTGGAGCATGCAGACCGGCTCTATACCATCCCCGGCAGCTTCGGCTGGGATGATGTCGGAAGCTGGCCGTCGCTCCGCCGCGTTGCAAAGACTGACACGAACGGCAATTACCGCAGCGGCGACACTGTCACCTTCGGCACACGCGACTGCGTGCTGGTCGGCGGCAAGAAGCTGATGGCAGCGGTCGGGCTTGAGCATATCATCGCGGTCGATACCGACGATGCGCTGCTTATCTGTGACGCAGACAGCGCACAGGATGTGAAGAAGATCACGGAAATGCTCCGCGAGCAGGGCAGAGGAGAGCTGCTGTAAATTACAATGCGCATGACGCATTCGATCAATGAGGGATCCGATCATGAATATCAGCTTTGACGCGACGCCGCTGGTCGGCGATCTGGTCTCGGGCGTGGGCTGGTGCGAGGCACAGCTCACGGCGGCATTCCGCAGATGTTACCCGGAGATCGCCTGCCGCTATGAATATTTCACGCTGCGCTCCCCGGAGGAGAAAAAGCGCCGGCTCTCGCAGTTCTGCGATGAGAACGCGGAGCTCCGTGCTGCACGCTTCTCCCCGCTCGTGTACCGCGCCGCGTCGAATTTTGTGCCGCTGCCCTATTCCTCCTTCTTCGGCAAATGGGCAGATATTACGCACTTTTTCAATTACATCGTGCCGCCCGGGGTGCATAGCCGTGCGGTCGTCACGGTGCATGATATGGTGCTGCACGCCTACCCGGAGACCATGCGCACCCGCACGCGGGTCATGCTGCAAACGGGTCTCAGAAAGGCGATGCAGCGCGCCGATGCCGTTGTCACCGACAGCGAATTTTCGCGCAGTGAGATCGCGAAATATTATCCCGAATATGCGGACAAGGTGCATGTTGTGCCCTGCGGCGTCGATACGCAGAAATTTGCGCCCGCTTCCGCAGAGGAGATCGTGCGCGTCCGGCAGGTTCACCGCATTGAGGGCGACTATTTCCTCTATCTCGGGACGCTTGAGCCGCGCAAGAATCTCGTGCGGCTGATCGAGGGTTATTCGCTGGTGCAGTCTCGCTATCCCGACTGCCCGAAGCTGGTGCTTGCGGGCGGCAAGGGCTGGCAGTATCAGAATATCTTTGACATTGTGGAGCTGCTTCACCTGAAAGACCGCGTGCAGTTCCTTGACTATGTGCCCTCTGCGGACATTGCGGGGCTTTATTCGGGCGCGTTTGCGTTCGTGTTCCCCTCGCTCTATGAGGGCTTCGGCATGCCCCCGCTCGAAGCGATGGCGTGCGGCACGCCCGTGCTCACCTCGAAGACGGCATCGCTGCCGGAGGCGGTCGGCAAGGCGGCAGTGCTTGTCAATCCGAAGAATATTGAATCCATCGAGCGCGGCATGGAGCTGCTGCTCACCGATACAGAGCTGCGTGCGCGGCTTCAGCGCATGGGACACCGGCAGGCTGTGCGCATGAGCTGGGAGAATGCTGCCCGGCAGCTCCGGCAGGTTTATCAAAGCCTGATGTGTTGATGCCCCAACGATCTCTTGAAGTTATCTGCTTGTCTTTTTGCCGTGATACTGCGTTAGAAATCCTTGTCTCACGACAAAAATCCCGCGCATCTATTCTTCAGGATTTCATTGGTACATCAATCATCGGAAAGGAGCGATCCAGTTGCCGAAGAAATACAGAAAACGCCTTGTCATCACCGGCAAGGCGTATGATCCGCATATCGGCGGCATCGAGACCGTGATGCAGCAGACGGCGGAAGCGATGCGCGGGAAATACCGCGTGCGTGTGGTCACATGCCGCGACCGCATCGGGCTCACCTCACGCGAGGAGATCCATAAGGTGAAGCTCACGCGCTGCGGCGTGATCGGCGTCTTTGCGTCATGCCCCGTGTCGCTCTCTTATTTCGGGGAGCTGCGGCGGTATGTGATGTGCAGCGACACCGTGGAGCTGCATCTGCCCTTCCCGCTCTCCGATCTGGCGCTTTTGCTGACAGGCTATAAGGGGCGCGTCGCGGTCGCCTGGCACAGCGATGTCGTGCGGCAGAAATTCCTGCTGTTCTTTTATAAGCCGCTGATGAAATGGCTGCTGAAGCGCGCCGATGTGATCCTGGTCGCAACGAAGGCGCATATCGACAGCTCGCCCTATCTTCAGCCTTTCCGCGACAAATGCGTGATTGTGCCCTACGGCATCGACGCGGCGGAATATGACCGCATCCCGCGGAGACCCGTGCTCACGGAGCATCTCAGCGACAAATCGGCGAAGAAGATTCTTTTCACCGGGAGGCTTGTGTATTACAAGGGCGCGGATGTGCTGCTCGAAGCCTTTGCGCGCATGCGGGAAAACGCGGAGCTGTTCTTCGCGGGGACAGGTGCGCTGGAGCAGGCACTCAAAGAACGCGCCGCGGCACTCGGCATTGCAGAGCGGGTGCATTTTCTCGGACGCCGCATGACGCCGGAGCTGCGCATGATGTTTGCCGACTGCGACATCTTTGTGCTGCCCTCTGTGGCAAACAGTGAGGCGTTCGGCATCGTGCAGCTCGAAGCGATGGTTTACGGCAAGCCTGTCATCAACACGGCGCTCCCGACCGGCGTGCCGCTCGTGAGCATCGGCGGCGAAACGGGTCTCACCGTTCCGCCCTCGGATGCGGATGCCCTCGCACAGGCGATGGACACCCTCTGCGCCGACGACGCGCTCCGTGTAGAATACGGCGCGGCGGCAAGGGCGCGTGTGCTCAGCACCTTCGATCTCAGGAAGGTCATGGCACAGACAGACAAGGTCTTATTCCCGGAGGAAACAACATGAAAACACTGGTGATCGGTGCGGCAGGATTTGTCGGCGGACATCTGCTCGATGCGCTCTCGCAGGAGAAGTCTGCGGAGATCTTCGCGACAAAGCTCCCCGCGGAAACACTCAGCCGCGATGACTGCACCGTCTGTGATCTCGATATCTGTGATGCGGATGCCGTACTTGCGTGCATGCAGACCGTGCAGCCTGACCGCATCGTGCATCTTGCGGCGCAGAGCTCGGTCGCGCTCTCGTGGAAGAATCCCGGTCTCACAGCAAATGTCAACATCATGGGCACGCTGCATGTGCTGGATGCGATGCGGCAGGCGGTGCCCGGTGCGCGGCTGCTGCTGGTCGGCTCGGGCGAGGAATACGGCGCCGTGAAGCCGGAGCAGTGCCCGGTCTCTGAGGCGGCAGCGCTCAGTCCCGCAAACATGTATGCGGCGACAAAGGTCTGCACAGAGGAGCTTGCCCGCTTCTATGCCCGCAGCTATGCGCTGCACATCGTCATGACCCGCAGCTTCAATCATTTCGGTCCCGGGCAGTCGGAGACCTTCGTGCTTGCGGATTTTTGCAGGCAGGCATCCGCGATCGCGCTCGGGAAACAGGCGCCCGTCATCCGCACGGGCAATCTTTCGGCGAAGCGCGATTTCACCGATGTGCGCGATATTGTCCGCGCTTACCTGCTGCTGCTTGAGCAAGGCACGCCCAGCGAGGTTTACAATGTCGGCAGCGGCAAAGCACGCGCAGTCGCAGAGCTGCTTGAGATGATCCGGGCGCAGGCAGAGACAGCATTCACCGTCGAGACCGATCCCGCACGCTTTCGCCCGGTCGATGTGCCGCTCATTGAGCCGGATATCACAAAGCTCATGCGCGACACCGGCTGGCAGCCGCGCATCCCGACAGAACAGACGATCGCCGACACACTTGCCTTCTGGCGCGGCAAACTTTCGCAGGAGTGACCATTCTATGCAGAAAATCAGGGAACTTTACCATTACCGCGAGATGATCGCGAGCCTTGTCCGCAAGGATCTGAAGGGGCGGTATCAGGGGAGCATTCTCGGCTTTCTCTGGACCTTCATCAATCCCCTTTTGCAGCTTCTTGTCTACACGGCGGTCTTCTCGGTGATTCTTAAAAACGGCATCCCGCACTATTACATGCACCTCTTTGTGACGCTCGTGCCGTGGATCTTCTTTGCCTCCTCGCTGACAACCGGCTCGCGGCTCGTGCTCGATCAGAAGAACATGATCAAGAAGATCTATTTCCCGCGTGAGGTGCTGCCGCTTGCCTACACGGTGAGCAGCTTCTGCAATATGCTGTTTTCCTTTGTCATCGTGTTCATTGTGATCGCGGTGATGGGGCTCGGCGTGAACTGGTCCGCGCTGCCCTGGCTCATCCCGGTCATGCTGATCCAGTTTGTGCTGGTGCTGGGCGTGAATCTCATCACCTCCGCCGTCACGGTCTATGTCCGCGATCTGGAGCACATTATGGGCGTGCTCAATATGGCGTGGATGTATCTTTCGCCGGTCGTTTACGGCATCAGCTATGTCCCCGAGAGCTGGCGGCGGGTCTATATGCTCAACCCGATGACGCCGCTGCTGCTTTCTTACCGCGACATTCTGTATTACAAGACAGCGCCGGACGGAGCGCATCTGCTGCTCTCGCTCGGCATGAGCCTGCTGGTGCTCTGCATCGGCATGCTGCTCTTCGGAAAATTACAGCGCCGGTTTGCGGAGGTTTTGTGACATCATGGAAAAATGTAAGGAATATCTGCGAAAATATCTGCCGCTGATCGCCTTCTGCGCAGCGGCATTCTGGCTGTTCTATCAGATTTACCCGATCATCTTCGCGACGCATGACGATATGCGCAACTACACGCTTGTGCGGCGGGGCATCCTCTTTGAAGACGCACTCCGTTCGGCGCAGAACGGGCGCATTTCGCATCTCTGGAATCATTTGCTGCTGGGGCTGCCCTATCTGGCAAACAGTCTGCCGGTTTACAAGGCGATTGTATTCGCGGCATTTCTGTTTGATCTTTTCACGCTCGGGCTGCTGCTCTCGCGGCTCGGCGATCAGCCGCTTGCATACATGACGCTGCTGCTCTGCACCGCATGGAGCTCAGTCTCGACACAGCACAATCTTCTGATCTCCTACGGGTTGTGCCATCAGATCCCGGTCGGGCTGCTGTGCCTGTCGCTTTATTTTTTCCTGCTGCGGTATGAGAAAAACAAGCGGCGGTATACCTTCCTGAGCTGCGTCTTTCTGCTATTTTCGTGCATGATCTATGAGGCGTTCACCGCGGCGATGCTGCTCTTTGCGCTGCTGTCGCTCACGCTCCCTGAAAGCGAAGAAACGTCGTATCTGCGCTATTTGCTGCGTTCTGCGTACCGCGTGCTGCCGCAGCTTGCGGTCGTGCTCTGTTACATGGCGGTGTATTTCACATGGCAGCATTTTTATCCGCCCTTCTATGACGGCACATCGTTCGACATTCATGAGCCGTTTCTCAGCGTGCAGACAGCGGGGACATATGCGATCTCGTTCTTCCCGCTCGTCAACATCATCGACTATGCGAACGATTCTCCGCTCGGATTCCGCTCCTTTGTGCAGCAGATCGCGCCTGCCGGATGGGCGGTCGCGGCGCTCACTGCGGCTGCCTTTGCGCTGCTCCTGCCGCGCGTCAAAACCGATACTGCAAGGCTCCGGCGCACGCTGGTCTTCGCCTTCGCTGGGATTTTTGTCCCCTGCGCCGTGATCGGATTCAGCAAAAAATATATCGGCTGGGTGAAAAACGGCTTTGTCGGCTATCTTCCGGCGTTTTACAGTTTCCTGTTTCTCACAGCGTTTCTGTGCTGTGCGGGCGTGCTCATTTACCGCAGCATTCACGAGAAGCACCGCCGCACGACCGCTGTGATCCTGATGACGGCGTTTGTCTTCGGCATGTGCCTCTGCGCGACCGCAATGAACCGGCTCTTTGGGGCGTATTTCGGGGAGCTGTCGCTTCGGTACCGCAATTTTGACAAGGCGGTCTCCTCAGAGCTTGTGACGCAGTGCGATGAAACATGGCAGCTTTTTGCGCCGGATAACGCCGGCATTCACGCACGCCCGGATTACACCGAGGATTATTTGAAAATTTACAATCCCGCCGATGTTGCCTATGTGCAGGGCGGCACGGCACGCGACCCGGAAAAGAAAACGCTTTGCATGCGCAGCCCCGGAGACTACGCCTTCGCGGCACTCTGCGAGACGGACGAGGCGCTTCATGCGGAAGCTGTGACAATCACGACAACGCTCGATGAGGTCACCGTTTCGCTGCAGCTCACGGACGGCGGGCATTACACGGCTACTGTCGAAGACGGCACCGTGCTGCATGCGCCCGAGGGCAAGGCGTTTGATCTGAGCGTAAGACCCGGCCATCCGCCGGCGGAAGAAAAGGAGTGATCCGATGAACGCGATCGAGATCCGCGATCTGAAAAAGCAGTTCCGCATCTATGCAGATCAGGGGCATGCGCTGAAGGATAAGGTGCTTTCCGCAAAGCGCCGCCGCTATGAGCCGCATGTTGTGCTGAACGGCATCTCGCTCGATATTGCGGAGGGGGAAGCGGTCGGTCTGGTCGGCAGAAACGGCTGCGGCAAATCGACGCTCTTAAAGCTCATGAGCCGCATCCTCTATCCCGACAGCGGCAGCGTCACGGTCAGGGGGCGTGTCTCCTCGCTGATCGAGCTGGGCGCCGGGTTCCATCCCGACATGACCGGCAGAGAGAATATCTATACCAATGCGTCGATCTTCGGCCTGACGCACAGGGAGATCGAATCGCGCCTTGAGGAGATCATCGCCTTCTCGGAGCTGGAGGAATTCATCGACAACCCCGTCCGCACCTATTCCTCGGGCATGTATATGCGCCTTGCGTTCTCCGTCGCGATCCATGTGAACGCCGATGTGCTGCTGATCGACGAGATCCTCGCGGTCGGAGATGCGGCGTTTCAGGCAAAATGCTTCGAGCGCCTTATGGAGATCAAGGCGGCGGGCACGACCATCGTGATTGTCTCGCACTCGCTGGCGCAGCTTGAGCGCATCTGCGACCGCACGGTCTGGCTCGACGAGGGGCAGATCCGCATGGAAGGTACACCGGACGATGTCCACCCGAAGTATATGGATTTCATGGGGCAGCAGCGCCGCGTGACGCAGAAGGGACCCGAGACCGCTGCCGATCACGCCGCCGCGCATGACTCGGATGCGCCCGCGAAGTGGACGGAGATCTTCCTTATGAATGACGCCGGGGAGCGTATCGACAAATTCTGCACCGGCGACCCGGTCACGCTCTGCCTGCGCTACCGGGCAAATCCCGATGCGGCGGAGGATGCGCTGATCGGTCTTGCGCTCTACCGCGCAGACAAGGCACTCTGCTACGGCACAAACACACAGCGGGAGCATATGAAGCCGATCAGACTCAAAGAATCCGGCGAGATCCGCTGCCGCTTCACAAAGATGAACCTTGTCGCGGGAACCTATTTCCTCGATGTTGCCCTGCGGCGGCTTGATATGTTCGCCTATGACTACGCTTCGCAGGCAGTGCGCTTCGCGGTCTATGACACCGTGGATGAGACCGGCATCGCACGGCTCGATCACACATGGGAGATCTGACTGCGGAATCTCACCGCCCCCCCGCAGATGAAAATTTCGTGAGAAGTCAAAAAATTTGCAAAAGGGTATGGACTTTTTCTGCGAAATCATGTATAATGTAGTATGTATTGATTTCTCTAAAATCAGAAGGAGGCTATTCTTATAATGAAATCACTCAAACGGGCAGCGGCTGTGCTGCTCTCTGCCTGCACGGCGCTCACCTGCGCTTCCTGCGGCGAGAACACTGCCAACGCCATGACGATCGACGGCTATGAGGTGCGCTCCGGTATTTATCTCTATTATGTCACCTCTGCCTATAATGACGCAATCCGCATTCTCTCCGATCAGGGCGAGTCCTTTGACGACTGCAAGACCACCGCGGATTACAAGAAGATCATGAAGGACATCAACATCGACAATATCACCGCGGAGGACTGGATCAAGAACAAGGCGGTTGAGTATTGCCAGACCTTTGTGGCAATCGAGCGCGACTTTGAAGCAAAGGGCCTGAAGCTCACCGGCGAGCAGCTTGCCGCGATCGACAACGGCGTCGCAAACAGCCAGAATTACTTCGGCGAGTTCTTCGAGCAGAACGGCATCGGCGAACAGACCGTCCGCGATATCGTCACCTCCGGCTATAAGCAGAATGTGCTCTGGGAGGAGTATTACGGCGAGGGCGGCTCGGTCGGCGTCGAGGAAAGCGCCCTCTATGATTACTATAAGGACAACCACCTCCGCATCAAGTATATTGAGATCCCGCTCAAGGACGGCGAGGGCAATCTGCTCAAGGCGGACGGCAAGGCGGAGATGGAGGCAATGGCAAACGATTACCTCCAGCGTCTTGCGAAGAAATCCGGCAGCGAAGCGGAGATGATGGCGGAGTTCGATTATCTGATCGACGAGAACAACACCTATCAGACCTCCATCTCGCAGGCGGCGGTTACCACCACCGACGACGAGGGCAACACGATCACGACCGAAACCACTGCGAAGGTGACCACCACCGAAGCGAAGTCTACGGATGCGGATACGACCGCTGAGACCACCACCGGCGCGGAAGGCGAGACCACCTCGGAACCCGCCGCGGAGACCACCACCGGCGACGAGACCGCTGCGGAGACCACAACCACTACAACCACAACCGCTGCGGAGACCACCGACGCGACTGCGGACGTCACCACCGAGGAGACCACAACAACCACTTCTGCTGACTATGCGTCCATCGGCTACGATACCGCGAAAGAGCGCATCCTGACCGTCAGCACGGCGGCTTCGGAGGACGAGAAGGCTTCTGCGGAGACCACCACCACCGCACCGACCTATACCCCCTGCGAGAAGGTCTACAACTGGGCTGCTGACGCGAACACGCCCTATAACCAGCCGGAGCTCATCAAGGATGACGAGTGCTACTATGTTGTCGTGAAGCTCGATATCGAGGACAGAATGACAGATGATGACCTCTGGTCCTCCACCGCGAAGGAGAGTGCGCGCAACACGCTCTACGGCGATGAATTCCAGGACATGCTCGATGACATGGGCGCAAAGCTCGAAGTCACCCGCAACGAAAAGGCGTTCCGCCGCTACAAGGTGCTCGATGTGGATGTCATCGCATATCAGAATGCCGTCATGCAGAGCTATTACAGCCAGTACAACATGCAGAACGGCTGACGCAAAATCAGGAACAAAGGGGCAGATGGTCGGGAACGGCATCTGCCCCTGATTTTTAAGGAGGGATTTTATATGTCTGAGTATTCGGCACAGGAAATGATGCAGGAGCATCTGAAAAAGCGGCTTGACCGCACGGTTGCGGCGCTCCGCAGAAACCGCTTCGATGCGATGTGGGTCGCAACGAAGGAGGAGGCGCTTGCAGAGGTGCAGGCGACGCTCCGCGAGGGCGCATCCGTCGCGAACGGCGGCTCGATGACGCTCGGGGAATGCGGCATCATGGAGCTGCTGCGCTCCGGGAAATATCAGTTCCTTGACCGCGAGGCTGTCCCGCGTGAGGAGATGCCCGCGATCTATCACAAGGCGCTTTCTGCCGATTTCTACCTCATGAGCAGCAATGCGGTCACGGAGGAGGGCGAGCTTTACAATGTGGACGGCAACGGCAACCGTGTCGCGGCGCTGATCTACGGCCCTGAGCGCGTGATTGTGGTCGCGGGCGCAAACAAGCTGGTGCCGGATATCCCGGCGGCGATTACCCGGATGAAGACGCTGACCGCACCGGCAAACGCGATGCGCCTGAAATGTGACACGCCCTGCGCGGAGCTCGGTGTCTGTGCGGGCATCAGGGGCGGCATGGCAGCGGGATGTCACAGCGAGCAGCGCATCTGCGCTTCGTATGTTGTCAGCGGATGTCAGCGTGTGCCGAACCGCGTGAAGGTCATTCTCGTTGCGGAGACGCTGGGCTACTGATTTCGATGTCACAGGGGTATGAACATGGACATGACGGTACTTGCCGGGAAGCTCTTTCCGGCAGTCACGGACGATATGCTGCCGTGCGGCGGCATCCGCTACTATGCGCAGAGCGATATCACCTGCTATGTGCTCCGCGGCAGCAGCGGCGATCTGCTGATTGACACCGGCATGCCGCAGGTCTTCGGCGGGCTGAAGCGCTGGCTTGCGCAGTTCGATGTGCGGTATGTGCTGCTCACGCATGCGCATGCCGATCATGACTGGAATGCGGCAAAGCTGCAAAAAGCAGGGAAGCTGCTGCTGCTGTGTGACCGCGACAGAACGCTCCGGCAGAACTACATGTCGCAGCGGGTGCAGCCGACACTGCCGAAATACAGGCTGCGGAATTACACGCAATGGGTGAACGGAAGCCTGTTCCGAAGCCCGCGCTACGAGGCGGATCTCTATTTCAGCGCGAAGGACAGCGGTCTGCTCCGAAGGCTCGGGATTGACGCGGCGGTTTTGCCGCTCCCGGGGCATACATACGGGTCGGTCGGCGTGATGCAAGGCGGTGTGCTCTACTGCGGCGATGCCTTCACGGGGCTCTGGAAGCGCCCGGATATTACACCGCATGCTGTGAGCGTGAAGTGTATGCGGCGGTCGCTGGAACGGATCGTGAAGCTGGCGCCGGAATGGCTGGCATGCGGCCACGGTTTGCCGATGCGCTTTGCGGAGGCGCGCCCGGTGATTGAAGCGTATCTGCGCGCGGATGCAGAAACATAATACAAAAGTCCATTTTTAGAAAATGAGTTGCTAAGCGAAATCAGAATTTGGCGGGGAGCCCACCACGCCCAGCCGGCAGTATGAAAACTTGAGGTTCCTGCTCCCCACGAAGCGGGGGTGACAACCCAAGGGGAAAGGGGGAGATTCGCTCCGCTCACAACCCCCTTCCCCCTTAGGTTTTCGCC
>JAEEXH010000003.1 GCA_016291435.1 Oscillospiraceae bacterium | reverse complement strand
GAGTGTATCGTCGATGCCTGCGAGATAGCGCAGGAGTGCGGACAGATCTTTGCCGCCGAGGCTGCCGTTTCCGTCAAGATCCGCATTGCGGAAGCCCTGCGCGGTCAGTCCGATATCCACGCCGGAGGAAGCCTTTGCCAGCAGCACGGCGTCTGTCAGCTCAACCATCCCGCTGCAATCCACATCGCCGCGGAGTCCGCGTGCGGTCTCTGTGCTGACGGTCGTGGTCGCTGTGGTCTGCGCGGTCTGCTCCGTTTCGCTCGTGACGGTGGTCTGTACAGCCTGCGGTGCGGCAAATACCGTGTAGTTCACGACATTGCCGTCCATGCCGTTGGTGCCGAGCGTGACGGTCTCGTTCTCCGCAAAGGATTTTTTATAGACCGAGAAATTCACATCGTTGCTGCTTGCTGCGGTGAGCTGTGTCTTCTCCCAGCCGGAGAGCCACTGCGGCACAGTGCCGTTCTGCTCGACGCGGGTATCCAGCAGCACAAAGGTGTCGATCGCGGCGCCTGCGGTAAAGGAAGCGAGCACAGCATCGGTCTTCTTGGAATCGCATGCGGTGCGGATCGCCTCAGCGCCGAGGAGCTCCGCGGGGAATGCAGTGTAGGTGTAGTCGCGGTCGCCGAAGATTTTGCCGTTCTGTGCAGCATCTGCAAGCTCCCAGCCGGCTGCATGCGCGGTGTCTGCGACCTGAAGATTCTTCACATACTTCCCGTCGGTCTTTGCGGGGGCAGCCGTGGTCGTTGTGGTGGTCTCGGCGGTCTGCTGCGAGTCGGTCGTGACGCTCGGGTTCACCTTGCCGTTGATGACAACCTTCGGGCGTGCGGGGAGCGGCGCCTCGGAGCCGAGATAATAGCTCACATGCGGCGGCTGATTGTAAGAGGACTGCTGGCAGCAGTTCTGCGCACGGTACTGCATATCGTGCATCAGCGTGGTGAGGCGCACCTTGGTCTCCGCCGTGGAGCACCAGATGCGGATCTTCTGGTTGTCGGTCGTGCGCATGATCAGCTCCTCGCGCCAGTCGCCGAAGAGGTCTGCGGTCATGCAGGGGACAGATTTGCTGCTGTTGTTGGAAGCGCAGCCGTCCGCATTGAAGATGCGGCCGATCTTGTTGAGGGCGGTCATTTTTGTGATCTGTGTGCCGTCCAGGATCTCGCGCTCAAGATCGCCGTCCCAGTAGATAAAGAAGTTCTGTGCGGGTCTGGTGGTGCCGATCTGCTTGCCGGCGGTGTTGTAGACATTGCCGTTTGCGGCGCCCCAGAACTCCGCGCCCTTGCTGCCTGCGAAGACATTGTCTGCGGCACAGCGCCCGGTGTCCTTGCTGTTATCCACATGGAATATGATCTTGCCGGTCTTTGCGTCGATCAGCGATTCGCCGTAAGGCTTATCCTCATGGCATTCCCAGAGCTCGAGCCCCTCTCTCTCGGGCACCAGGTCGCCGAGGTGCATCGCGTCGCCGTGCATCTGACCCGTCGTCCAGAGCAGCTTTCCGTTGTCGTCGATCGCAGAGGCGCCCATGAAGACCTCCTGCTTGCCGTCGTTGTCGGAATCCGCGACCATCATGTTGTGGTTGCCGCAGCCGAAGCCGGGCGCAGACCTGTTGAAGCCGGTGTCATAGACCCAGCGCTTGACGAGCTTGCCGTTTCTCACATCCACTGCCGAGACCGTCAGGCGGGTGTAGTAGCCTCTGCCGTAGAGTGCGGTCGGGTGTACGCCGTCGAGATATGCGATGCCGCTGTTCATGCGGTCCACGCGGTTGCCGTAATCGTCGCCCCATGTGGCTTTGGTGACAGTGCCGCGCGGAACGGGGAAGTCGATGGTGTCGAGTGCGGCGCCGGTCTGCCCGTCGAAGAGCGTGAGGAACTCCGGCCCCGAGAGGATGTAGCCGCCGGAATTGCGGTAATCCTTCGAGCCGTCGCCGATCACCTTGCCCTTGCCGTCCTTGGTGCCGTCGGCAGTCTTGGTGATGAGCTCCGCCTTGCCGTCGCAGTCGAAGTCGGCGACGCACATCTGCGTGTAAT
Source organism: Oscillospiraceae bacterium (assembly GCA_016291435.1). GTDB lineage: Bacteria > Bacillota > Clostridia > Oscillospirales > Ruminococcaceae > Firm-04. Next base: position 91,915 of record JAEEXH010000003.1, on the reverse strand, counting down.
GCTGCCCTGCGCGGATATTTCTGCCGAGATTGATGCGCCAGAGCTGCTTGCCGGTGAGCGTATAGCAGTCGATGATGACCGCATCGGTCACGCCGGACTGCGAATTGTCCTTGGAGTTGGAGGGATCCCACTTCAGGAAGATCTCATACTGCCCGTCGCCGTCCACATCGCCGACGCAGCAGTCATTCGGCGAATACTGCGTGCCGGGGCTGTTCAGCGCGATGTCGAAATAATTGCTGCCGGAGGTGAATTTGCAGGTCTCCGAGGAGATGACCTTGCCGTCCGCGACGGTATCCACACGGTACTTGGACTTTGCGTTTCCGCCGTTATCCTGGAAGCTGGTCGCGTTTCCGGATTTCGAGGTGTAGATGAGCGTGTCGTCGCGGTAGAGGCGGAACTCCGCGTCATCTGCGTCATCGGCATTCCAGCGCCAGCTCACGAACATTCCGTTTCCGGATTTCACCGCATAAATGCCGCGGTCGAGCTTTTCCATGATCGCGGTGCCGTTTCCGCCGACACCGTAATCGGCATGTGCCGGGAGCATCCCGCCGGCAAGCACGGAGGTGCTGATCGCTGCGGTCAGCACGAGGGATGTGCATTTCTGAAGCCCCTTTTTCATTTTCTGTTTTCCTTTCCCAATCAAAAAATCCCCTGTAAATCATTTGCTTTCTGAGGCGTTCGTATACATTCTGTATACTTTCACATTTATATTCCGCCTCATTGTCTGTATTATAGCAGATTTCTGCCTGTTTGGAAATAGAAAATTCTTGCACGGAGTTGACATATTCTTGCAGATTCTGTATAATACAATTATATATTAGAAACGGGCAGGCGCAGAGCCGCCTTGCCGGGAACCGGGAAACGGAGGGGGAATCCGCATGTATCTCTATCAGATGGGATGGCACTGGAAGCACGGCGCCGATTTTGCGCTGGAGCGCCCGAGCGGGCTGCACGGCGCGCAGCTGCTCCTGATCTGCACCAGAGCGCGCGTGCGCATGGGCACAACGGAATTTGATGTGGCGCCGAATACGGCATTTCTCGTGCAGAGCTCGGTGCCGCATGCGCTCTGTGCTGCGGGCGGGGAATATATGGATGACTGGATCCGCTTCACGCCGGAGCAGGAGGATCACGCCTTCATGGACAGCCTCGACCTTGCGTGGCATGTGCCGATCCCGCTCAGCGATGATACCCTCTCGCAGATGATCGCTGCCTGCGTGAAGGTCTCTGAGGCAGAGCTATCGAACAAGAATCAGATTCTGCACCATATGATGACGGCGGCGCTGCTCTATCTCAATGAGGTCACGCACCCGCGCCTCCGCACAAAGAAAAGCGAATATGACGGGAAGCTCGAAGCGATCCGCCGGAGCATTTACGCAGACCCCGGGCACGACTGGACCGTGCCGGAGCTTGCCGCGGAGCTCTGCGTCTCCGTGTCGCACTTCCAGCGGCTTTACAAGGCGAAGTACGGCATTTCCTGCACGCAGGAAATCTTCATCAGCCGCATGGAATATGCAAAGCAGCTTCTGCTTGAAACCACGTTCTCGGCGGGCGAGATCGCCGAAAAATGCGGCTATCAGAATTACGAATACTTCTCGAAGTCCTTTGCGAAATACGGCTGCATGTCGCCGGCGAAATACCGGCAGACCTATCAGGAAGCGGGAAAATAAGCATCATTCTCATATCTTTATCAACAGACCGAGCCCCCGATGCGGCAAATCGGGGGCTTTTCCCTTCCCGAAAAATTTTTTGAAAAACATGTAATCTCAGCGTGCCGATTGTTGTCTGTCATTATGAGCGCTCATGAAGCTAACCCACAAAAAGAGGTGAGAGATACGACTGACAAAGAACTCCTTGCGCTGTATCAGGCGCGGAATCAGAATGCGGTCAAAGAGACCGAAAACCGCTTCGGCGGCTACTGCTACACCATTGCCTACAATATCCTCGGCAGCCGGCAGGACGCGGAGGAGTGCGTCAATGATACGCTGCTGCGGCTCTGGGATTCGATCCCGCCCGCAGAGCCTGACGATTTTTATGCGTACATTGCCGCACTGACCCGCAATCTTGCACGCAACCGCTACAAGCACGATCATGCCGCAAAGCGCAGAGGCGCTGAGGCAGATCTTGCGCTCGATGAGCTCGTGCAGATGCCGGCGGCGAGTGACTCCGTCGAGGAAACCGTGGACGGCCGCAGGCTCGGTGCTGCGATCAATGCCTTCCTCGAAACGCTTTCCAAAAAGCAGCGCGTCATCTTTGTGCAGCGCTACTGGTACGGCATGGCGGTCGAGGAGATCGCGGAGGAGCAGCATATGCCGAAGGGCACTGTCACCGTGTCGCTGATGCGCACAAGGAAAAAATTGCAGTCATATCTGGAAAGGGGTGGATTGATGTGAAAAAGGAAACCTGGGGCGATGCCCTTGATCACATGTCCCCGGAGTTCATCACCGAAGCAATGCCGCGCAAAACGGCGGCAACCGGAAAGGAGCGCACTATGAAAAAGGATATTTCGATCGTGCAGATCGTGACAAGCATCGCAGCAACCGCAGCCGTGGTTGCCATCGTCGGCGGCAGCGTCGCGCTGATCTCCAGCATGAAGCAGAAGCCGCAGATCACGCCGGGTCAGGAGGGCTCCTCCACAGGCGATTCGCAGGTGATCGTGACAGATTATGTTGACGGCAGCGATGCAGTCACAACCACCACAGCAGAGACAACAAACGCACTGCCGGATGCGGCAGTCGTCCCCGAGGGAGAGCAGAATTTCCTCGGCGGCAAGGGAGAGATCACAGCACTGAGCGGAACACATCCCGCTGTTGCCTACCCCATTCTCCGCGATGAGCTCTATGTCTACTGGCAGGGCTACCGCACACGGATCGACGGCGGCGAAACGGAGGTGCTCACCGTCGACCCGATGACGGCATACACCGCGTTGCTCACCGACGGAAAGGCACTCTATCACTATGATGATTACAGCGTGAGCCGCATTGACAGCAAGGGCAATGAGACCCCCTTCTATAAGGACGCAGACGGCGCCCGCATCACTGTGCAGCGCATTATCGACATCGGCAGCACTCCGGATGCCAATTATCAGAGCAGCGGCGGCTGGTATCTGATCTGCGGCTGGAAGTATCAGAATGAGGATGCCTCCGGCACGCCGCTCGCAGTCGCCTATCAGCCTGCAACCGACAAGACGCTCGACCTGGCAGAATCCCTGTTTGACGGAAAAGACACTGACGAATATTCTCCGCTTAACATCAAGGGCAACGAGTTCGGCATTTATGCACTGCTCTCGAACAGCAAAACAGTCGTTGCGCTGCCGCACCCCGATGTGATGGCAGACCCGCTCACAGACTGGGACAGCACCACCTACACTCTGCCTGTGCCTGTGCCGGACGACGCGATCATCAATCAGTTTGCAGTCACGCCCGATACGATCCGCTATGTGTGCAGAAGGGAAGGCACAGCAGAGGTTCGGGAATACTGGCGTAAGGACGGCGCGTTTGACATGATCGGATTTCTTCCGCTGGGAGGGGCAGGAGCAGATCCCGGCTCCCACACTGTCAGCTCGCATGCTCTGTTCGCAGGTGCATACCGCCTGTTCAGCGCAGATCTCGTGCAGCAGGAATCCGGCGAAACAGAGCTGCATCTGATGCAGCTCGACCTCGGCGGCAGCAGTCAGGAGCTTTTCAGCGCTGAGGGGGATTTCACCGGCAGCATGATCCTCTGTGCAGATGATTCGCTTGTGCTGGTCGAGACCCTCAACGGCTCCGGCGACTCCGGCACGGTGTTCCTCTATCGCCCCGAGAGCGGCGAGACCGTTCAGATCACGAGACCGGCAATGCCGCAGTAAGTTTCACATCGCTTGATCATTGTTTTCTCCACAATAAATTTTTTGCCCCCGGTACAGCCGTACCGGGGGCAAAGTCTGTAGATGATGGGTTCTGTTTCAAATGTATCGTATTCAATCAATTTGTCAATAGACTGCGGGCTGTTTCACGGCATTCTCGACAAGGAGCATACGCTGCTGTCGCAGCAATCTTTCTGCATAACGCACAATCATTTTTATATCCCGCCGCAGTTCATATATCTGTTATGCTAAAAATTATCGTATTTCCACTGAAACAGCTTGACAAAGCCACATGAAAGTGATACAATAGCATTGGTTAGCGGGTGCTCACTGCACGAGCAGGAAGCAGTCCGGCCGATGTCAGCATCACAGACTATGCCGCGGAGAGGGGCTTGGCAAAGCCTTTTTGATGCGGCGTAATGCGGCTATTAGTTGAACATATGCTCAACCGTTGAACTGTAAGGAGGACAATATGAGCGAAGCAGAAAGGTTATTTTTAGAGGTGCGGGGGCTCAAAAAGAGCTTCGGCAGCGGCGATACGCGGCAGGATGTTCTGCGCGGACTGGATTTCTCCGTCAGTAAGGGCGAATTCTGCGTCCTTCTGGGACCGTCCGGTTCCGGCAAATCCACACTGCTGAATATCCTCGGCGGCATTGACAGCGCCGATGCAGGCGAGATCCTCATCAACGGCGACAAGCTGGAGGATATGAACGAGAAAAGCCTCACCCGCTACCGCCGCAAGCATCTCGGCTATGTGTTCCAGTCGTATAACCTCATCCCGAATCTCAATGTCAAGGAGAATATCGAGACCGGTGCGTATCTTTCCGATCAGCCGCTCGATATCGACGAGCTTCTGAAAACGCTGGGCCTGTTTGAGCATCGCTATAAGCTGCCGAATCAGCTTTCCGGCGGACAGCAGCAGCGTGTCTCGATCGGCCGTGCGATCGTCAAAAATCCGGATATTCTGCTTTGCGATGAGCCGACCGGCGCACTGGATTACACCACATCCAAAGAGATCCTTCAGCTGATCGAGGAGGTCAACCGGAAGTACAGCAATACAATCATCATGGTGACGCATAATGAAGCGATCCGGCTCATGGCAGATCATGTCATTAAGCTGCGAGACGGAAAGATCCGCCACGATGACCGCATCACTGAAAAGATCTCCGCCGCTGAACTGGAATGGTAAGGGGGGGCGGATTATGGATACGGGAAAACGGCCGAAGAATCCGCTGCACAAGCGCGTCTGGCGCGATCTGCTCCGCGACTGGAAACGCTATCTGATGATCTTTCTGATGCTGGTCGTGACGATCGGTTTTGTCTCGGGTATGTATGTCGCGAACCACAGCATGATGACCTCGCTGAACGGAAATGCGACGAAATTTCATCGCGAGGACGGACATTTTGAGCTTTCGCGCATTGCGGAGCCGGAGATCATTTCGGCGATCGAATCCGGCGAGAAGGCTGATATGGTCAGCATTTTCCGCAGCCGTGCCTATGACGAAGCGGAGGACGAGATCGAAAAGGCAGTGCGGGATGCGATAGAAAAAAAGGTCCGTGAACAGGTTGAAGCCGGGATCACGGAAAAGGTCACGGAGACCGTCAATCAGCAGATCAAGGCCGCCGGCGAAAAGCTGCCGGACGAAATGCGGCAGACGATGCTGGATGAAGCGCTGCGAACCGCAATGGACGAGAACTATGAAGACGCGGTGCAGGAGGCGCTGGAGCAGGCATGGGACTCCGAAGAATATAAGGATGCGCTCAGTGAAGCGACCGACGAAGCGCATAAGGAGATCGACGAAAAGATCGACGAGGAATATACAGAGATTGCTGATCGCTATGAGCTGAATCAGATCTTCGATCCCGTGCCGGTCAATGTATACGAACTGTTCTATAAAAATGCCGACGAGCATATCCCCGGAAATGATTCGTATAAAGGCAAAATCCGCGTATACGGCGCACGCAGTGAGGTCGATCTCTACGATCTGCTTTCCGGCAGGGCGCCGGAGAATGACCGCGAGATCATCATCGACCGGATGCACGCAGACAATGCCGGCATCAGAATAGGCGATACCGTAAAGGCCGGCAGCACGGAATTTGAGGTTGTCGGACTTGCATCCTTTACCGATTACATCACGCTTTATGAGAACAATACTGACACCATGTTTGATGCGCTGACCTTTGATGTCGGCATGGTGACGGACGAGGGCTTTGAACGGATCAGCACTTCTCTGCACGCAAATTACGCATTCACATATCAGGAGAAGCCCGCAGATGTATCCGCAGAAAAAACGCTTTCCGATCACTTCCTGAAAGCACTCATCACACAGACTGCTGTATCCGAAAAGACCCTGGAGATCAAGGATTATGTTCCTGCGTATGCAAACAATGCGATCAACTTCGCAGCGGATGACCTCGGCTCGGATATGGCAATGGGCGGCGTGCTGCTCTATATTCTGACGGCGGTTCTGGCGTTCATCTTCGCGGTCAGCATCAGCAGTATGCTCGAAAAGGAAGCCTCCGTCATCGGAACGCTCCGTGCCTCCGGCTATACAAAAGGCGAGCTGCTGCGCTATTATATGAGTGCGCCGCTGCTGGTCGTGATCCTTGCGGCGATCGTCGGCAATGTGCTGGGCTACACCGTTTTCAAGGAAGTCATCGTCGGTATGTACTACAACAGTTACAGCCTGCCGTCCTACGAAACGCTCTGGACACCGGAGGCATTCATCCGCACGACGGTCGTTCCGTTTGTGCTGATGCTGCTGATCAATTTTATTGTGATCGTCCGGATGCTGCGGCTCTCCCCGCTGCGCTTCCTGCGGCATGATCTCAAAAAGACGCACCGCAAGAAAGCGATCCGCCTGCCGCGCTGGAGCTTCTTCCGGCGGTTCCGGCTGCGTGTGTTTTTGCAGAATCTCCCGAATTATCTGATGCTGTTTATCGGTATCACCTTTGTCATGCTGCTGCTTTCGATGGCGGTCGGAATGCCCTCGACGCTCTCTTACTATCAGGAGCGGATGCCGGATATGATGTTCGCCAAGGAACAGGTGATCCTGACGGACTATCTGGATGAGGACGGCGGGATCATCCGGACCAAAGCGGACAGCGCAGAACCGTTCTCGATCAGCTCGCTCGAATACCGCACCGAAGCATACAATGAGGAGATCTCGGTCTACGGCGTTGCAGAGAACAGCAGATACATTGCGCTGACTGTGCCGGAGCATGACGATGAAATGTGGATCTCAACAGCGTTTTCCGCCAAGTATCACCTGAATACCGGCGACAGCTTCACGCTCTCCGAGAAATACGAAAACAAGCAGTATACATGGAAAGTCGCGGGCATTTATACCTATGATGCAGCGCTTGCGGTGTTCATGCCGAACGACCGCTTCAACGAGATCTTTGAACGGGATGCGGAGGCATTCAGCGGCTATCTTTCTGATGAAACGATTACCGATATTGATGAAAAGAGCATTGTCAAGCGCATCACCGCGGATGATATGGTGAAGATCGCAAATCAGCTCGATCACTCGATGGGCAGCTATATGCTGTATTTCCAGTATGTCTGCATGATCGTTGCCGCGATCATCCTCTACCTGCTGACGAAGATCATTATTGAGAAAAATGAGCGTCCGATCGCAATGGTCAAGATCCTCGGCTATGAAGACGGCGAGATCTCGCGGCTGTATCTTATCACAACAGCGGTCGTTGTCGTCATTTCAGAGTTTGCAGCAATGGCGCTCGGCTATCTTCTGATGAAGATTTTTTGGGGAGTCATGCTCCAGAAACTCGGCGGATATTTCGCATTCATCATGAAGCCGGAGGGCTTTATCAGGGAATTTGTGCTTGTCACTGCCGCATATCTCGTCATCACTGTTTTCGATTTCATCCGTATCAAGCATATTCCGAAGGTGCTTGCGCTGAAAAATGCGGAGTAACATCGGGGAGCAGCCGAGTATTTACATCTGACTGCACAAAACAGAAAAAGACACACTCGCTGCAAGCAACGGGTACCCGGATTTTTATGAGAATGACGGCTGGCTTATCGTGATGTGCTTCTTCCATATTCCTGAAATCCATAGCATCAATCGCAAAAAGAGCATATACGAGGGTGATTTCACGCTTGCATATGCTCTTTTTTTATCGAATCTGGCTCTGCTTGTGATTGGGGTTACTGAATGGCTGTTTGACATTTGAAAAGGCCTGAGCGAAACTTGAATCATGGGGTCAATCGTTTTACAAGCCTTTTTCGGCCGGCAGCGCCCCCGATACAGCCGTACCGAGGGCGCTTTTCTGTTCAGATGACGGCAGGCTGATAGAGCCTGTCAAAGATGCTGCCGTTGACGATGCGCCCGGCATCCTCCGGGTCGGGGACACAGATGCCGCCTTGGCGCTTTGCGAAGGTCAGGATCATGTCGCCGGCGCCGTGCGGGATGCCTGCACGGTTGCCGCGCAGCGTCACTCTGACGCCGTAATCGGCTTCCAGCGTAAATTCCGTCTCCGCAGGGATGCGCACGCCGAGATACCGCGCATCTGTTTCGCGTGTTTCGACCGGCTGCGGCGTGTGCGTCAGTGCGGCAGGATCGACCGCATATTTCGCGAGCGCTTCCGGCGGGATGACCCACATTTCGCCGAGCAGCCCCGTGAGCACAAAGCCCGCCGCAGTCACCGGCTCATAGGCATCCTCAAGAAAATTATAGATCACGCCCGGGCGCCCCGGCACATTGTAAACCTGCGAAGGATCGGCAAGCTGCATCTGCACGGTATAGCTGCGGTTGCGGAAAAGCTGCCAGTGCGACAGGTCTTCCGTGATGCTGCGGATATTCTCGCTGATTGTCATAGCTGTGTATAACTCCTATTTCTGTGCAGTGAACAGATAAAATCCGAGCTGCACGAACGCTTCTCCTCTGTCATACTGCGCCTTGTATTCTTCATACAAGTCCTTGTATTCCTCAAGCAGCTTCTGTGTTGCTGTCAGGTGATAGAACATGTTTTCATCTGCCGCAAGCCAGAGGTGATAGTTGAAGTATATGTCCCAGAGCGCCGATTTATGCGCATCGCTCATGCCGGCGTTTGCAATGCCGCACTTGCTCAGCTTCACCGTGCGGTATCCCGCCTCTGTGAGATAGCTTGGGATCTTTCTTGCGCAGAAGCGGTCGCCGCTTTCCTTGGAATCCGCCCAGATGCGGAAGGCGAGGTCATAGAACCGGGATGTCGGATGCACGACATTTGCACCGTCATCCTCATCCTGAATGATCAGATAGCCGTCTCTGCTCAGAAATCTGCGGAGCGTTTTCAGCAGCCGGACAGGATTGTCGATATGCAGCAGCACCGCCGAAATGGTGATCAGATCGAAGGCACGCGCATCCTGATCCTCAAGATAGTCCATCAGCACCTCATCGAACTCGGGTGAGAGGGCATCGCAGGCAAGGAATGTGTTTTTCTCGCTGCCGTATTTCCCGGTCGCCGCCGCTGCCTGCGCCGGGTCGAGATCAATGCCCAGCAGCCCGCGGTACGGCAGGTCCGCAAGCTGCATCGAGATGTAGTCGCCGCCCGCGCAGCCGATATCCAGCACGAACGAATCCGGTTTCAGGGATTGTTCGATCAGCCCGCGTGAGAATTCCAGCAGCACCTCGTTCTGCGCTTTGAGCCGCACCGCCTCATTCTCGCTGTAATGATAGAGGCTTGCGCGGAAGGATTCGTCCAGGATCTTGAAGCCCGCCTGATTGAAGATCTGCATGATCAGCTCGTCGATTGCATCTGCGCCCTCGTAATAGAGCATATTCAGGCGGGAGATATAGAAGCTCATCGTTTTATAAACCGGCTGCGTCAGCTGCGGATCCACCTGATCCAGCACGACCGGCAGCACCAGATAATCGCTGTGCTTCTGGCTCCACTGCATTGCGTGATGCACCTCATTCAGCACGAAGAAGGACTCTGCCGAATGCGGGCTCACAAAGAGCAGGAATACCTTTGCGCGCTCGATGCCGTCGATAATGGAATCGGCGAATTCCGCCTTGGAATCCTTGACCTGAAACCAGCATTTTGCGTGATACAGATTCTCCATGACCTCGACGATCCGCTGCACGGTGTCGAGATCACCCTTGGAATAGCTGATGAAAAAATCTACGCTGTCTGTGGAAAGGATGCCGTCTTGTAAAATATCCGTTGCCATAGTCTTCTCTCCGTAAAGGAATGCCCGCCCCGCCTTTTGCAGCAGAGCGGGCATTCCGCCTTTATCACTTTCTGTAAATCATGTGGTCGCGCTTCGGACCTGTGGAAATCATCGTGATCGGGCAGTCGATCAGCTTCTCGATGAAGTCGATGTAATCCTTCGCCTCCTGCGGGAGTGCATCGTAATCGGTCACGCCCATGATGTCGGTCTTCCAGCCCTTGACGGTCTCATAGATCGGCTTTGCGCGGTCGAGACGGTCGCCGCTCGGGAACTCGGTTGTGCGCTCGCCGTCGATCTCGTAAGCGACGCAGACGGGGATCTCATCGAGATAGCCGAGCACGTCGATCAGGGAGAGGGCGACATCGGTTGTGCCCTGCACAGCGACGCCGTAGCGGGTCGCCACAGCATCGAACCAGCCCATTCTGCGCGGTCTGCCGGTGGTTGCACCGAACTCGCCGTCGCTGCCGCCGCGTCTGCGGAGCTCGTCAGCCTCATCGCCGAAGATCTCGGTCGTGAAGGGGCCTGCGCCGACGCAGGAAGAATATGCCTTGACAACGGTGATGATCTTCTTGATCTCGTGCGGCGGCAGGCATGCACCGACTGCGCCGTAGCCTGCGAGCGTGGAGGAAGAAGTCGTCATCGGATAGATGCCGTTGGTGATGTCGCGGAGCGCACCGAGCTGACCCTCCAGCACGATGTTCTTCTGCTCCTTGACCGCCTTGTGCATCAGCTCTGCCATATTGCAGAGGTAGGGCTTCAGGAACTCGCCGCACTCGTGCAGATATGCAAGCACCTCTGCCGGATCGAGCGGCTTTGCGTCGGGGTAGAGACCCGCTATCGTCGCATTCTTGATGATGCAGACGCGCTCGACCTTTGCCTTCAGATTCTCCTCATCGTTGTAGAGCTCTGCGAGCTGGAAGCCGATCTTCATCGCCTTGTCGGAATAATGCGGTGCGATGCCGGACTGTGTCGAGCCGAAGCTGTTTTTGCCCAGCCGCTGCTCTTCGAGTTTATCAAAGAGCACATGATACGGCATAACGAGCTGTGCGCGGTCGGAAATGCGGACATCGGGTGTCGGGACGCCGCCCTCCTTCAGCGCTGCCATCTCGCGCTTGAATGCCTCGCAGTTGAACGCAGCACCCGCGCCGATGATATTGACCGTGTTCGGCTGAAAAACGCCGGACGGCAGAATGTGCAGGACATATTTTCCGTATTCGTTGATGATGGTGTGGCCGGCGTTTGCGCCGCCCTGGAAGCGGATGACAAAATCCGCATCGGCAGCACAGACGTCCGTGAGCTTGCCCTTGCCCTCGTCGCCCCAGTTTCCGCCAACAATCGCTGTAACCATATCGTGCTCAATTCCTTTCATTTGAAAAAATGTGGATAGCGTAGGGAAATCCCACTCCATATCATACCATATTCTTGCGAAAAAGTCAAGGCGCGGGACGCAATCCGTCCGATACAACGTGACGCCTCACTGCCGCACAAGCTCATCTCCGCCGATCACGACAGTATCGCCGTGCATTGAGAAAGAGGTCTGCCATTTATACTGCTTGCCGTTCGGATCGAGCGAGGTCGTGTATGTCACGATGATATAGCCGTCCTCCAGCACATAGGTGCCGGTGCCGGTGATGCCGACGGTGTTCATTGAGATGCGGTTGCCTTCATAGAAGGTATAGCTCGCGACCACAACGCCGAATGCCTTCATAACATATGTGCCGGAGGGAACGGAGCCGCCGCTGAACTCGCCGCCGGAGCCGTCTTCATACTGCGAGCCGCTGCCGCCGCCGGAGCCGCTCACGCGCTCCAGCTCAACGATGTAATCCATCATGAGGTCACCGCCCTCATCCACACCGGTCAGACGGATATGGCTGTCGTCGAATGTGTCCACAAGGAAAGCGGTATATACATCATCGGGATCCAGAGTATCGAGATACCAGCGATCATTGTCCATTGTCAGCACATAGTAGTCATCCTCGGTGCAGAGATTGCAGTATTCCCCGTCAAACTGAACATAGGCGCCGGGCTGTGCCTGACCGAAGCCGTAGTCGCTCGTGACGCGCCATGTGCCTTCGATCGCAAAACCGGGTGCATACTGCCCGGTGTCGCTTCCGCTGTAGCCGCCGGAGCCGCTGCCGGAACCGTCATCGCCAAAGCTGCGGGAAGAGCCGCCACCTCCCGAGCTCCCGCCGCCGCCCGAAAAACCGCTGTCGGAGTCTTCATCACCCCAGGCGCCGCCGCCTCCTCCGCCGCCTCCGCCGCTGAAGCTGTTCGTCAGAAAGTCCCGATCGACGGCATCGTAGTCGACATCATCAGTGAGTCCTGCATCCCACCGGCTGAGGACATGCTGCACAGCCTCGGCATACATCTTCACGCCGTTGGCATTCGGATGCATAGAATGGGCACTGACGAAACCGGGGTATTCGATATCATCCGGCTTTGCAGGTAACTCAATGCAGTTCAGATAGGCACCGATAAGAACATTTGATTCGTGCCCTTCAAATTTGTGCGCAACAGGCGCAAAGCGGATATTGATGCCTTCGCTTTGACACTCTTTGATGATTTTCTTGATTCCGTTGTTGAAATCAACAATCCTGCTGCGCACCAGAGCTGCAATTTCCGCGTCGAATATGACCCCGTTTTCTGCCATCAGCATCGGATATCCGGCAACAATGATTTTCGCCTGTCTGCCCGCCTTGTTTGCGATCGCTTTATAGGTCTCCTTCAGCTTATAGCGCACACAGGGTGATGTGACCTTCGTGCCGTCCTTCTTCTCTATCTCGTAGGCGTTTTCAAAGCGATCCCAGATTTCCTCCAGCTTATTTCTGAAGCCGTTGACATTCACATAGGAGCCCGAGCTGCCGTACATGAATATGGAAGATCTAAGATCGCCCACAACAGACTTCCCGAACGCCTCCGAGACAACATCTACAAAGCCCATATCATTTCCGCCCATTGTCATCGTGACATATTCCGCTTTTTTTCCGCCGAGCTGATCAAACACCTGAATCTGCGGATCAAGCTTTTTGCTGCCAACGACATTGTCAAATAATCCGAATGTCCGGGAATAATCCTTCCAGCGATTGTTTGTGACATCCTCTGTCACAGCGCCGGAATCTGCAACGAAATACCAATATTCGTTTCGGTGCTGCCCCATTGTGTCGCTGACGCCGTCCAGCTTGAGCTGACTGCTCCAGCTGTCCGCAGAGCGATGCGTCAGCCAGTCTTCCTCGATCTCATCATCCTTGTTTGCAGGCGGATCGGCGAGAAACGGCGCATTGCCCTCGCCGGAGGAATAAGAATCTCCGAGCGCAACCAGAATCCGTGTGCCGTGCACGGGAGCAACGCTCCGGCCGGAATCTTCGTCTGCGCCCGCTGCAAAGCAGGGCATCACAGCAGAGACTGCCGTCAGGACTGCCGCCGAGCCGCACGCCAGCAGCTTTTTCAGCATTCTGTTCATCCGTCCAGTTCCTCCTTTGTCATGCTTTCCAGAGTTTCTGCGTCGATCCGCTTCACGGTAATGACCCGCAGCGCAGAGGGGTCGGGCTTCGTCTCATAAAACTGATTGGTCACATTGTCATAGCTTGTGATGTTTTTTGATTCTGAGACCATGGCCGGGACCTCCGGCAGAGACTCCATATTATAATTGTACGAAAGCGGGTCGGCGAACACCTTGTCATTGATCACATAAATGCACCAGACCTGCTCCGATTCCGTCATGTAGATCGCAGAATACATCGGGTGCTTGTCAGTGCCCTCTGCGGAGATCTCTGCACTGTCGGAGTAGGTGCCGTCCATTGTGTAAGTTGTCTCGACTGTAAGATCCGCAAAGCCGCGGCTTTCAAGCAGCTTTGTGACGCTGCGCTCTGTTTTGACCTTTTTCGATTTTTCGGCGTCTGTCTTGTGCAGCACCTTGCTGCGCTTCTCAAAATATGCGTCGGCATCAATGGCATCTTCCGGCACAGGCACCGTCTCCGCCTCACTGTTCTTCCCCTTTTTCCCGGCATTTCCGCTGCCGGAGCCGCCGCATGCCGTCAGCATTCCCGCGGTCAGTGCGAGCAGGCAGAGTGCCGCCAGCCGTTTTTTCATCGCACGCTCCATATCTGTTCCCTCCGTTTCGGTATGATCGGAATAAATACACAATCATTATAGCATATATTTACAAAAAAGGCAATACCTTGTGCAGAAAAAAAGGCAATACCTTATGCAGCGCACTTGACAGCTTTGTGGATACATGCTATACTGAACACAGTATGCCGAAGCACAGATACAATTATATCACAGCTTCTGCATGCCCTGCACAGGGGAGCAGATACGCTTCGCAAAAAAGTTTCCGCAAGATTGTAATATTCTGCTGCCGGATGCCGTCTAAGAGGGTAGAGGGAGGTGAGGTGCATGACGGAAAAGGAGATTCTTGCAATGCTGGAAGGGCGCGATGCGCACGCGCTCAAGGCGGTCAGGGAGGAATACGGCGGGCTTTGCTACACCGCGGCAAAGCAGATCCTCGGCAATGCGCGCGATGCTGAGGAGTGCGTCAATGACACGCTGCTGCGTCTCTGGAACAGTGTTCCGCCCGCAAAGCCGCAGCACCTCAAGGCATATCTCACCGCGATCGTGCGCAATTTAGCGCTCGACCGTCTCTCGGCGGAAACCGCAGAAAAACGCGGCGGCGCAGAGATCCCGCTTGTGCTGGAGGAGCTCGGCGAGGTGCTCGCAAGCGAGCAGGATGTCCCTGCGCTCGCAGAGCAGTCGGAGCTCCGCGCCGCGATCCTCGGATTTCTGCAAAAGCAGCCGGCGCTGCACAGAAACATTTTCATCCAGCGATATTACTATTGCCTGAGCTGCGCGGAGATTGCAGAGGAGCAGCAGGTCTCGGAAAACCGCGTCCTTGTCTCGCTGCACCGCACCCGCAAAAAGCTCGGAGACTTTCTCAGAAAGGAGCATCTGCTATGAAGAAACAGGAATATGATCTTCTGCGTGCGATGGACGGCATCCCGGAAGATATGGCAAATGACGCGCTTCCCGTACGCTTCGGCGGCAGGCATCCCGTGCGGCAGATCATCCGCTCGCGGCGCAAGGCGCTCTGGGCGGCAGCAATCGCAGCCGTCGTCGGGCTCAATGTGTTCGCCGTGACGGAAATCCGCAAGGCGATGCGCACAGCTCCGCAGACCGCAGATACCGATACTGTGCAGTATCCTGCGAAGCTGCCCGATCTCTCCGCTTTCGGCGTGGATATGACGAGCTTCGCTATGCAGAATAACCCCTACACCGACGATCATCAGTTTGATGACGCATATCAGTGGTTTTATCTCGGCAGCCGCCCGACCGAAAGCTGGACGCTCTACGAAAACAAGGACGGCGCAAGGCTCGTCTTTGACCGGCAGGCACGGCTCCGCCGCTTCTTCAATACCCCGGAGATCGAGGCAAAGCACGCATCGGAGCAGAACCCCGGCAATGCGCTGACGGATGCCATGGACAAAGCCGCGGCAGACTTCGCCAAAGCAGCCACACAGAACAGCAGTCTCCCGACGGCGTCACTCTCGCCCGGCAGAATTCAGTACGGCGAGGAGGCGCCCGTCTATGAGGCAAGCCAGCAGATCGAAAACGGCTGGCTCACGATCCGCGTCACGGAAGACTGCGAGGTGCAGAGAATGGAAGTTTCTCTGGAGGACCGGCAAACGCTCTCCGACGCAGAGCAGGCGCGCTATGACGCTGCTGCGAACACGCTGATCTCCGCAGTTGCCTACGAGGGCAAGGGCGAGATCACCGGGCGCTATTTTGCACCCGTCGGCGGCAAGACCTACGGCTTCTATGATGTGCTGATGGGCATGGGAACCGATCCCGAAGCGATCGCAGAAGGCACATGGTATCTGCTGGTCGATCCCGACGGAAAGCTGCGCGAAACAAGGCAGCCGATCCCGGAGGCAGTCGAGCTGACAGCGCTCCCCGATCTCTCGGCATTCGGCATCGACACTGCGCGCTTTGAGAAGACGCAGGAAACCGTGCTGAACGATATTATCGAAAGACAGGCGGGCATCAAATATCCCGCGATCCCGATGAGCCAGATCACAGCGGCGGGCATGACTATGCTCGGATTCACAGAGCCGGAGGAGGTCTTCACGGTCTGGCGTTCGCCCGACGAAGCAGTGATCCTCACCGACCGCTGGGGCTTCATCCGCTACTACGCGGCGCCCGCTGAGACACGCAAGCAGGCGGCACTGCACAGCTCGAATGCACCCGCTCAGCCGGAGCTTGACAAAGCAGCGCAGTTTGTGCAGGCCATGCTTCCCGCAGGTGCAGAAGCAGGCTACGGCAGCATGGGTCTGATGCAGTACACTTACAGCATAGACACGGATGCGGCTGCGATGCAGTGCATGGTGAGATATTCGGTCAACGGCGCAGGCGGCAGCGGTGACGAAGCAACACTCTGGCTGACAGAGGACGGCACAGTGCTCGAATACGGCGCCTTCTTCTGCCACTATGTCGGCGGCGACAGCCCTGCGGAGGAAGAGGAACTGATGGGCTTTGCAAAGCTGCTCTCCGATACCGTTGAGCCCTATCTCTTCTACCGTGTCGGCGAAAAGCTCTGCGGTATCATCAATCTCGATGCGATGACTTATTTTGATTCCGTACAGCCCTCCGAGCCGCGTGCATTCCGCGTCTGGCTGCCCGAGGCAATCGAGCTGCAAAGGACAAAGATCTCCGATGAGATGCAGGAGTACCTCAGCACCACGCTCCCGCCCGCTGTCACAACGGCACCGCCTGTGCAGAGCACAGACATCGGCACGGGCAATACCACCTATACTACAACGGCACTGACACAGCCGCCGTACACAGGCACCGACTTCACCACGACCGCCGACCCGCCCCCTGCCACCACACGCTGGATCGGCGGCAGCAAGACCATGACGCTCGACGATGTGCGGACGCTTGCAAAGAAGGGCATGAAGCTCGGCTGGGCAGATTTTGAACCGTACCGCGGCTCCACCACATTCACAGAAACCAACCTGCGGCTCTGGCAGTATGAATTCGGCGAATATACGCTGGAGGTCTTCGGCTGGTACAGCGAATGCGCAGTCTATGATCCCGAGCTTGACTCCGTCACGCTGCAGTGGAAGGGCAAAGAAACGGACATGATCACCGACATCCGCACAGGAGATCTGGAACGCTTCCTGACCGATTGCCGCGACTACTATCTGACCACGACGATCCCCACGAAAACAACCGAGACGACGACAACCACAACCACGCTCCCCGCAGCGCAGACGGTCACTGTGCCGAAGAACGGCGTATACAAGTGGATCGACACCGGCGGGGATACGCCGGGCGGACCGTTCGATCTCGTCAGCACACTGATCCTGACTGAGGCGCCCGACCTGACCTTCGCGTTCGTCAAGGGCGAATATGTCAGTGTCATGCGCGGCGACACGGTGATCGCAAGCCTCGGCGGCATGCCGGTCTGGAAGGTGTATTTCGCCGACCTGGACGGTGACGGCTATGCTGAGATGATCACAGACGAAAGCATCGGCAGCGGCATAGTCAGCGAGCTGATCACAGTCTATGACTATCACAACGACAAGACCTATGCGATCAACGACAGAGGAACATGGGATTACATGCTCTGTGTTGACGGAGGCGGCACACTGCGCGTGAAGCGGTTTAGCTTTGAGGCAAGCTGGACCGACCCGGCAGAATACGAGCTTGGCAGACTTGTCCTGCAAGAGGGTAAGCTGACATGGACACCGATTGACGAATAACAGGATACAGAGAAAGCCCGCGGTACTGCATTTGTACCGCGGGCTGCTTGTTTGTCAAAAAGGTATCGCTGCGCGATGAAATCCTGACGGAAAATATAACGGGGTCTGGGGTCCGCTGACCCCAGCGGGGTTTGGGGCGGAGCCCCATCACAGATCATCGCGCCAGCGATACATTATTCACTGCTTTGCGCGGAGCACCTTCAGGATGGCTGCCAGCAGCGCGCAGCCGACACCTGCGATCGGCCAGATGATCCATGTCATGTCCCAGCGCTTCGTCAGGAAGCTCACCGCCAGATAGATCAGCGTCGCCGTGATCCAGTAGATGCCCATGACCGACTCATTGCGGCGGTTTTCCTCCTTCTGTGCGCGGGAGAATTCGCCCTCCTCCAGCAGCGCCTGCATCGCAGAGGAGATGATGCTTGTGTGGACGATCAGCAGCACGCCGATCGAGACGACCGCGAGCAGCAGCCCGACGGCACATGCCATGAAGAAATCCGGGAGCTCCAGGATCAGCCCGATGAAGATCGGCAGGCAGGAGATCACGCAGAGCACAACGCCGACAGCGATGTCGCGTGCATTCTTCGGGCGGTGTTTCTCCATCCGCTCCTTGACCATGCCGCTGACGCCGTAAGCGGTTTCGATCGGCTCCTTCTCGATGAATTCCCACTGCTGCATCTTCATCCCGCATGTGATGAACAGCGCGACGGCACAGCCGATCAGCAGGATGAGCGCCGTCAGACCGATGCCGGCTGCCTGTGTCTCACTGAGCCCGAGCATGCCGGTCTCTGCGGCGGCACTGAGCATGATCAGCGCGATCGGCGAGAGGATGCAGAGCATCACGCCGAGTGCGATGCGCCCTGCGGAAACGGTTTTCAGCGAGAGGAAGCTGTTTGCCTCTTCCATCGAGATCTGCCGGAGCGCGGGGAGGGCTTCCCCGGCGCTGCCGCTCTCTGCGGGCTCGCCGCCGACGGCAAGCTCCATTTCATCCTTTAAGAGCGTGTCGGTGCTGACGCCGAAGAGCTCTGCCATGTCAAGGATGCGCTTTAAGTCCGGCACAGACTGTGCGCTCTCCCACTTTGAAATAGACTGTCTGCTGACCTGGAGCTTCTCTGCGAGCTCCTCCTGCGACATGCCGGACATCTTCCGAAGCTGTGCGATTTTTTCTGCGAGTATCATGATGTATCCTCCGTTTCAGTTTGTCTGTCGGATCTGTTCCGACGGTCTCATTATAGCAGAAACCGCGGTTGCAGACAAGAAAGTGCGCTTGGAAATTTGTCAACCGGCGGTTGCAAACCGCTGAAAAGCGCCCGTATCAGGGGCATTTTGCGCAATCGGATGAAAAAGCGATGCCCCCGGTACCAAAAGTGCCGGGAGCATGACGGTTCGGGTTCAGACGGTGCGTTCTCAGTTCAGCTCGATGCCTGTGACATCGTCGATGGTGAGGGTCGCGAGCTGATAGGTCGTCGGCTTTTCGATCGACGCAAGACGGTTCGCCTGATTCGTGATTGCACGCTCATAGAAATTGCGGATGTCGCGTGCGTTCGCAAAGGTCTTGAGGTTCAGGCCGCAGCGCTCGACAAAATATTCGTAGACCGCCTTCTCTGCCTCCTCAGTGATGCCCATGCCGGACTTCGTGCAGATGCTCTTGAAGATATCGACCAGCTCATCGGGCATGTAATCCTGGAAGGTGATGATCTTGTTGAAGCGGGAGCGGAGACCCGGGTTGCTGTCGAGGAATTCCTCCATCAGATCGGAGTAGCCCGCGACGATGACGATGAAGTCATCGCGGTGATCCTCCATCTCCTTCAGCAGCGTGTTGACTGCCTCCTGACCGAAGTCGCCCTTGCCGGTGCCGGCAGTGAGCGCATAGGCTTCGTCGATGAAGAGCACGCCGCCCATTGCGGATTCAATGACCTCCTTGGTCTTGATCGCGGTCTGACCGACATAGCCGGAGACGAGCCCGGAGCGGTCCACTTCGACGAGCTGACCCTTCGAGAGGACGCCGAGACACTTATAGATGCCTGCGAGGATGCGGGCAACGGTCGTCTTGCCGGTGCCGGGATTGCCGAGGAATGCCATGTGCAGCGAGATCGCTGCCTGCGGCATGCCGCGCTCCTCACGCATCTTGCGGACGCGGATGAGGTTGATGAGGCTGTTGAGATCCTGCTTGACCGCTTCGAGACCCGTGAGTTCCTCGAGCTTCTGGAGATGCTCCTCCAGCGTGAGCTCCGGCTCCTCTGACTCTGCATTCTGGTCGTTTGCGGGGGCATTATTGCCGCCGTTTGCGTTCGGCTGCGCGGGCTTCTGCGGCCCGGCAGGATTCTTCGGCGCATTGCTGCTGCCTGCCGGGGTCTGCGGCGCTCTCGGTGCGGGATTGCCCCACGGAGAATTGCCGCTGCCGCCTGCCGGAACGGGCGGACGGTTGGCAAGCTCCTCGCGGCGCTTCTGCTCGCGCACCATTGCCTCCCAGTTGGTGATGTAATCCATGCGGAAATTGCGGAGCGCCAGCACGAGCGCGCCGAGATCGCGCATGATGAACGGATCGGGCTTGCCGCCGTCCACATTCATGAAGTCGAGACCTGCCTGATTGATGAACTCAATGAAGGCAAGGCTCATGCCGCCGATGGGCAGCGTTTCGAGATCCATCTTGAGGAACGGCATCATCATCGTGATCATGCTGTCCTTGAGACTGTACTTGGTGATCTTGCTGCTGACATTGAAGCGGTCGATCTGGTCTGCCGACATGGTGTAGCCGAGGGCGTCATTGAGATATGTGATTTCCGCCATCGAGATATTGCCGTTGGAGCTTGCCAGATAGACATAGAATTTCAGCATGGTGAAGCGCAGGTAATCCTGCATGGTGCGGTTCTGCACGGAGACGGTGTATCCCCGCTGCTCGCAAGATGCGCAGTTTTCATATACCTGCTTTAACTGCTTTGCGACATCTGCCTGCATGTGTCGTTCCTCCTGTTGCGATGAAATCTTTTTTATGCGTTGAATGTGATCTTATGGAAGACCTTTTTGCCCTTCTTGATGATGAGCTCCGCACCCGGCGCATACTGCGTCTTCGGATCGGTGACCTTCTCATCGTTGACGGTGACGCCGCCCTGCTGGACGAGTCTGCGTGCCTCAGAGATGGAGGGGCAGAGCTTTGCCTTGACAAGCAGCGTCAGCAGACCGATCTGACCGTCAGTGAGGTCGTCTGCGGTGATCTCGGTGGCAGGCATATCCGCGCTGTTGCCGCCGCCTGCGAAGATTGCGCGTGCGGCAGCGAGCTGCTTCTCCGCTTCCTCCCTGCCGTGGACAAGGGCGGTCAGCTCATAGGCGAGGGTCTCCTTTGCCTGGTTGTAAGCTGCGCCGGAATCGAGATGCTGCTCCATCTCCTCGATCTGCTCGATCGGCAGGAAGGTGAGCATCTTGAGGCACTTGATGACGTCGGCATCGCCGACATTGCGCCAGTACTGGAAGAAATCGTAGGGAGAGGTCTTCTCCGCATCGAGCCACACAGCGCCCTTCTCGGTCTTGCCCATCTTCTTGCCCTCGGAATTGAGCAGCAGGGTGATGGTCATTGCGTAGGCATCCTTGCCGAGCTTCTTGCGGATGAGCTCCGTGCCGCCGAGCATATTTGCCCACTGGTCATCGCCGCCGAACTGCATATTGCAGCCGTAATCCTGGTAGAGACGGTAGAAGTCGTAGCTCTGCATGATCATGTAGTTGAACTCAAGGAAGGTGAGACCGCGCTCCCAGCGCTGCTTGTAGCACTCAAAGGAAAGCATCTTGTTCACCGAGAAGCATGCGCCGACCTCGCGGAGCACGTCGATGTAGTTGAGATTCAGCAGCCAGTCGCCGTTGTTGACCATGAGCGCCTTGCCCTCAGAGAAGTCGATGAAGCGGCTCATCTGCTTCTTGAAGCATTCGCAGTTGTGCTGAATGGTCTCGGGGGTAAGCATTTTGCGCATATCGGACTTGCCGGAGGGGTCGCCGATCATGCCGGTGCCGCCGCCGACCAGTGCGATCGGCTTGTTGCCTGCCATCTGCATGCGCTTCATGAGGCAGAGCGCCATGAAGTGACCGACATGCAGGGAATCCGCGGTCGGGTCAAAGCCGATGTAGAAGGTCGCCTTGCCGTTGTTGATGAGCTCGGCGATCTCCGCCTCATCGGTGGTCTGGGCGATGAGCCCTCTGCGCTGAAGTTCTTCGTAAAGTGTCATTGATATTACTCCTTATCCGTTGTTTTTGAGATTGATATAATCCTGTTCCGGCAGCAGCGAGACGGAAGCCGTGCTGCCGTTGATCATCACAGTGTAGTCGCCGGCGGGCATGACAGCCGGATCGACGAGCAGCACCACAGTCGGTGCGCCGTAAAGGTCTGCCCAGTCGCCGAGATAACTGCCGCCGTCAAGCGTGTCGATATAGAGTGCATTGCCGCTGCTGTCTGTGAGCGAGACGCATTTCACCGCATCATAGGGCAGCCCGGTCTGATCGACTGTTGCATAGAGGATCCCCGTGCCGACGGGCATCGGGTCACAGTGAAAGGTGAGCTGCGGCATATCGGCAGATGCCGTCTGCGGGCAGTTGTCGCCGACTGCCTGATTGACCAGCAGCGTGGCGCGGTTGCGGATCTCCTCAGTGACCCCGAGCGCCGTTTCCTCGTCCTGCATGAAGACCCAGCCCTGATCGGTGAGCTGCAAATGGTAATCGTGCCCCTCGCCGGAGAAGCTGCCGAAATAGAAATTCGCGTCATATTGTTTCGCAGGCTGCTGTTCGAGCACCGTGCAGCCCTCGATCATTTGCAGGAGCGCTGCTGCGGGCTCCGCGTCAATCCCGCGCATCATATGATTGAGCGCGACGCGGTATTCGACCGTGCTTTCTGCGGGTGCGGCAGTTTCCGCCTCTGCGGTGACAGACTCCGTGGTGTCCGCGGGCTGTGCCGCGGCTTCCGTCGGAGCGGTTGTGGTCTGTGCGGCGGGAGCAGATGTCTGCCGGCTGCCCTCTGTGCCGCAGGCGGTCAGCAGAAGGCATGCCGCCGGAATGATGAAAATTCGCTTCATTTGTTACCTCACTGTATTTGTTTTTCTGCAATATCGTGCATCCCCGTCGAGCGGCAGATGCAGCCAGTGCCAGAATGCGGCATGGCAAAATACTTGTTTGTTCATTGTGATTCCTTCAATTCGCAGTCTATCAATAAAGTGCCGGATGCATCATAATAGGCATGTACCTGATAAAGTCCCAGCACAGCGCCGTCAGCACCGATCAGCCGGAGCTCAGTCTCACACGGCGCCTTTACAGAAACGGAAAGCCTGTCTTCTTTCAGCAGCTCCTCATCCACGGTGACAGTGCCCGGATCCGCAATCTGCACTTCTGCGATTTCGGAAGCGCTGACCGTCTCCGGCAGCGGACAGCGGAAGGAGCTGTGTGATTTCTGCTCTGTGACCCACACAAGCGCAGCGGTAACCAGAGCCGTCAGCAAAACGGCTGTGATCCGCTGCCTGTTTTCCGTGAGAATGCCCGCAAGGAGCAGGATGATCGCTGCAAAGCAGAATATGCCGGACAGTAATTTATGCGGAAAAGCGTGCCATGTGATTTGCAGATAGGTATAACCGCAGAAGGCAAGCAGAATCAGCATCGGTGAGAGGATTACGCCGGAGAGGATTCCTTTTTTTCGGGTGTGCCAGCCGAGCCATGCGCCCGGAAATGTCAGCAGCGTGATTAGAAACCAGGGCGGATAATAGCGGAACAGCGACCATCCGAGCTCGCTGAACGGCACCTGAAACAGGTAAACCAGGGGCTGGCTGATCAGAAAGAACACAAAGGTTTTGCAGGCGGATTCCTTCGCCGTCGGGCAGTTTGCAATGATGATTACGGCAAAGAGGATCCAGCAGGGAACATCTCCGCCGATGTCGCGGAAAGAAGTATTTTCCGTACACGGAAGCAGGAGCATCACTGCTGTATAGACCGCGGTGATCACCGCAAAGCCGATCACCCGCGGCCATGTCATGCGAATGCCGCCGAAGAGCTTTCGCAGTGCTTTTATCATGCTGTTACCTCATCGCAATGCCTTTTGCACGGCAGTCCGCCTTGACCTCGGGGATTGTCAGCTCACCGAAGTGGAAGAGCGATGCCGCGAGTGCAGCAGTCGCCTCGGTCTCCTGAAAAACGGTCGCGAAGTCGCTCAGCTTCCCCGCGCCGCCCGAAGCGATCACCGGGATGCGCACACGCGCACAGACCGCCTTCAGCATTTCGAGGTCGAAGCCGCCGCGCACGCCGTCCGTGTCGATGGAATTCAGGCAGATCTCGCCGGCGCCGCGCCGCTCGATCTCCTCGACCCATTTCAGCAGATCCACATGCATGTCGATTCTGCCGCCGTTCGCGTAGACCGTGTAGCCGCCCTTGCCGTCGCGCTTGGCATCAATGCCGACGACGATGCACTGCGAGCCGAAGATCTCCGCGCCGTCTGAGATGAGCTGCGGATTCCTGACCGCCGCTGAGTTGATGCTGATCTTGTCTGCACCCGCACGGAGCGTCTCGCGCATGTCTTCGACAGTCGAGATGCCGCCGCCGACCGTCAGCGGGACGAACACCTGCTTTGCGGTATCGCGCACAACATCAAGGAAGGTGCCGCGCCCCTCGTGCGAGGCAACAATGTCATAGAAGACGATCTCGTCTGCGCCCTGCCGGTTGTATTCCGCGGCGCAGGCGACCGGGTCGCCGACATCTCTGACGCCCTCGAAATTGACGCCCTTGACGACCTTGCCGTGTCTCACATCGAGACAGGGCACAATGCGTTTTGCAAGCATATTGAGACTCCTTTGTTTGCTGCTGCATCAGTTTGCAGCGTTTTCATTCAGGGAATAGACCGCGCCCGCAAAGAGCGGGAGCTTTGTGTCGGCATCGCGGATCAGAAACAGGAACGGGCGGGAGAGTGTGACATTCTGCTGCCCCTCAGGTCTCGGGTCCGCAGACGAAACAGCATGATCCTGAATCGTAATGTCCTCTGCCTTGGTGCCCTCATCATCCACATCGACGCGCACGATCTGGCGCACACTGCTAAGATAGATGTTTCCGTCATCTGTTGTCGCCATATCGGTATAATCGGCGGTGTCGCCCGAAAAACCGGCAGAGAGCCCCATGCCTTTCAGCGTGTCATTGAGCGTGCGGTCTGCGGAAAAGCCGAATTTCGGCAGACCCGCACGGGTGCAGGCATCCGGAGCAGGCTGCGGGAAGGTCTCTGCGGTGACTGTGCACAGATAGTCGCCGAGGGAGATGCCCTCGTTCGGGAGCACGGCGCAGAATTCATAGACATGCCCGCCGAGCTCGCGATAGGGCTTTGTGAAGCCGACCGCATCCTCCGACCGGAGGAACACGGCTTCATCGGAATACATGTATACGGCTGCCTGCTGTTCGCCGGATTCCGTGCAGAAGATGCCGTCCGGGGAAATGGATGATTCCTCGTATTTCTCTGCCCATTCCGACGCAAAGCTGAGCGCATTGAGCAGGCTGAGCTCTGTTGTCGGATCAAGAGACTGCACGGCGTTTTTGACAGCGCCGTCTGTGCTCTCTGAGATCCATGCGTTCATATCGGCGACGGTGCTGTCATCGAATGCCGCCTTGAAAATATCCGCGCCGTAGCAGTCGGCGTTGGTTTGCAGAAACGCCGGTTTCACATCGAGCGACGCCTGATCGCGGAACCAGATCGAATTGGCAGAGAGCAGGCGTGCGCTGCTTTTCTTCACAGCGGGGACCGGATTGCCCGAGAAATAGCTGTTCAGCTCCTCAGCCGTCAGCCCGCCGAAAAGCTGTTCGGTTTCGGCAAGGGTGTCACCCTTTGCGCCGTTTGCCGACATCGCAAGCGTCTGCGAGAGCGAATAGGGCGCAAGCACGACATTCTGCTGCGGCTGTGCGGCTGTTTCACCGCGCAGCAGCGCGAGCGCAAAGTCTGTTTCGGCTGTGCAGAAGCGGTCATCGGAAGATCTGCCGTCTGTCTTTGCAGCGGAGATCCCGCTCATGAGATCGTCTGCGGTCATGCCGCAGGATGTCAGCAGGGCACAGGCAGCGAGTGCTGCGCATATACAGGTGATTCGTTTTTTTGTCATAAAGCATCCTCCTCTTTGTTGTTCAGATTGAGCATGCCCATTGTTACACCTTGTTTGTTTCTCTCTTATTTTACATAATCCGGGTCAAAGCGGATCAGCTCGGTGAGCGCACGGTCACGGTAGTTGAGATCCTCCCGCAGGCGGAAGCCCTCTGCCTCCCAGAAGGCGTTGCCGCCCTCGTTTTTCCTGAACGCGACCAGAAAGACCTTCGTGATGCCCTGTGCCTTCAGCGCATCGAGCGCCTTCTGCACAAGCCGTCTGCCGATGCCGCGTCTGCGGAATTCCGGCAGCACCGCCGTGTGCTGGATGATGCCGCGTCTGCCGTCATGCCCGCAGAGAATGACGCCTGCGAGGACACCGTTTTCCTCCGCGACAAAGGATGTATCGGGATTGCGGGCAAGATAGCGCGCAATGCCCTCGCGGGAATCGTCCACATTGTTGAGCCCGTTGCCGCAGGCGACCCACATCGCATAGGCGGCATCGTAATCATCCATCGTCATCGGGCGGAGCTTCACGGTCTCAGCCGTTTCGATCGCCTCGCGGAGATCGAGCGTGCCCTGATAGAGCGACTTGCCCGCGATGGTGCCGTAGAGCCCGAGATCGCGGCAGATGACAATATCATCAATCGTGTGGACGCCGCCGGACGCGACAATCCTGCTGCCGTAGGGTGCGGTCGCCTCAGCGAGCCTGCGGAGCTGCTCTGCATTGACGCCGGAGAGCGTGCCGTCCCTTGAAATATCGGTGAAGATGAAGGTCGTGACGCCGACCTTGATCATTTCGAGCGCAAGGTCAATGTAATGCACTTCGCTCGTCTCAAGCCAGCCCTCTGTCGCGACCATCTCATGCTTCGCGTCGATCCCGACCACGATGCGGTCGCTGCCGAATTTCGCCACGGCGTCCGCGACAAGCTGCGGGTTCTTGAGCGCGACCGAACCGAGGATCACGCGGGCGATGCCGAGATCAAGATACGCCCCGATGGTCTCCAGCGTGCGGATGCCGCCGCCGACCTCGACCCTGAGCTTCGTATTCTGCGCGATATTGCGGTAAATTTCCGTATTGACCGGATAGCCTGCCTTTGCGCCGTCGAGATCGACCATGTGGATCCACTCGGCGCCGGCGGCTTCAAATTTCTTGGCGGTCTCAAGCGGATCCTCGGCAACCTTCGATGCCGTTGCGTAGTCGCCCTTCACGAGCCGCACGCACTGTCCGCCGATGATGTCGATTGCAGGAAAAATGATCATTTTGCCATCTCCTCAAAGCGGCGGAGCATCAGGAGCCCCTTCTCGCCGGATTTCTCGGGGTGAAACTGCGCGCCGAAGACGAACTTTCCGTCCGTCACGAGCGCAGGCACTTTGCCGTCATAGTCGCAGTATGCAATGAGATTGCGGTCATCGCAGAACGCCTGATAGGAGTGGACAAAATAGGTGTAGATCGGGCGCTCGATGCCGGAGAGCAGCGGGCTCTCCTGCGTGACGACCAGCTCATTCCAGCCCATATGCGGGATGATGACGCGCTTAGAGGGGATGCGGTGCACCTCACCGGGAATCAGCGAGAGCCCCGCACAGTCGCCCATTTCGTCGGAGCGGTCAAAGAGCATCTGCATCCCGAGGCAGATGCCGAGCAGCGGCTTTTTCGCCGCGTTATTTTTAATAGTATCCGTGAGCCCGGTCGCGGTGAGGGCTTCCATTGCCGCAGGGAAGGCGCCGACGCCCGGCAGGATGACCGCATCTGCGCGGTCGATCACCGCGGCATCCTTGGTGACCTCATGCGCAATCCCGAGATAGGTGAGCGCATTGCAGACAGAGAACAGATTGCCCGCGCCGTAATCAATGACAGCGATCATATCAGAGGGCTCCTTTCGTCGAAAGCACGGTGCCGTCGGCATTTTCCTGCACGGCCGCCTTCAGCGCGTGGGCGAATGCCTTGAAGAGTGCTTCGCATTTGTGGTGATCGTTTTTGCCGTAACACATATCAAGATGCAGCGTGATGCCGGCATTGACGGCGACCGCACGGAAGAATTCCTCCGTGAGGCAGGCGTCATAGCTGCCGATCATCTGATTCGTAAACTCGCCGCGGAACACAAGGAACGGGCGGTTCGAGAGGTCAAGCGAGCAGAAGGAGAGCGCCTCGTCCATCGGGATATAGGCGCTGCCGTAGCGCGCGATGCCGGATTTGTCGCCGAGCGCCTGCATGAGCGCCTGCCCGAGCACAATGCCGGTATCCTCGACGGTGTGGTGACCGTCCACATGCAGGTCGCCGTCTGCCTTGATCACCATGCTGATGCCGCTGTGCTTCGAGAGCGCGGTGAGCATGTGGTCAAAGAAGCCGATGCCGGTCGAGATGTCATTCTCGCCTTTGCCGTCGAGCCGCACGGTGACGGTGATCTTTGTTTCCTTTGTGTTGCGGGTGACTGTTGCTTCACGCATGATATGCCTCCATTGTTATCGGGTGAACCGCTCGATCAGAAAGATGAGCAGATAATGTGCGGGATAAAACGCATAGAAAAACCACTTGGCAAAGGCCGGATGTCTGCCCTTTTTGCCGTTGTAGAACACGGTCATGCAGGCGTAAGCTGCCATAGCCGCGAGAAATTCAATCGCCACGCCGACATATTGCAGCGCCGGACGCGAGGCGTTCGGGCTGAGCCAGAAGCATTCGAGCACCTTATATAATAGTGTCAGCGTGAGATATGCGATGAATCGCGGCTTCGGGCGGTCACGATAGACATGCAGAAACAGGATGAACAGCGGTCCGCCGAGCTCCCACGGAGAATTGCACGCGACATTGAGCAGGAGCAGACCGATGACCGCCGCAATGCGCTTCGGCTTCGGCCATTCGGTTTCCCATGCACAGAGCACGAGCAGACCGAAGAACAGATCGACCATGACGCTCGATGTCCACCAGCCCTGCTGCGGCTGAAAGATGAGCCAGTGAAACGGCTGCGTGATCAGCGCAAAAAGCCCCAGACGCAGCGCGTATTTTTTGCGGTCGCGGGTGTATTTGTATCCGTCCGCGATGAAGAAAAACATCACCGGCGGGCAGAAAAGCGAGAGATGAATGAACACCTGCTGCCAGACCGGCATCGCGGTCGTGTCGAAGGCATTGCCTTGCCGCATAGAGCCGATCCACGCAAGATGTCCCCAGAACATGAAGAAGATCGCCAGATACTTGCAGGCGTCGCGGTTGAAGATCTTATACTTCGGCGCAGCTGTATTGGTTTCCATTGTCATCCCTCAAAGAGCTCCGGGTGCCGCTTCTGAAATTTCGCGAAGACAGCGTCCACGGTTTTCTGCGGTACACCGCCCTCGAAGATGTAGTCGTCCGGATTTGCAGGATCTGCATCGGCGCGCAGGAGAATATAGGAATCGGCATCCTCATCGGCGGGGAGCAGCACGGCGTAATCGGCGCTCTGGTGCTCAATCACATCGAGCAGCTCAAAGCGCACGGGTGCGCCCGTTTCGTCCGTGAGGGTGATGATGTCGCGCCGCATCACAGCGCCGCCAGCTCCGCGAACTGTGTTTTCAGCTGCGGATAGATCTTGCGGTAAAGCTGATAGTATTGCTCATAGACCGGCATTGCGTCGGCGTTCGGCGCGCAGGTCTTGTCGGTGCCGACGATTGCGCGGCAGGCTTCCGGGACAGAGGCATATGCACCTGTGCCGACCATCGCGAGGATGGCGACGCCCAGCGCCGGACCCTCCTTCGATTTTGTCGTGCCGATCGTGCAGCCGAAGAGGTCGGCGAGCATCTGTCTCCAGAGCGGAGAGGAGCCGCCGCCGCCGCATGCCATCATGCTGTCCACATCAATTTTCATTTCGCGGAAGACCTCCAGGCAGTCGCGCAGGGAGTAGGTGACGCCCTCCATGACGGCTCTGAGCAGGTCGCGCTTCTCGTGCATCGCAGAGAGCCCGAAGAAGACGCCGCGTGCGTTCGCATCGAGATGCGGGGTGCGCTCGCCCATGAGATAGGGGAGATAGAGCAGGCGGTTTGCGCCGATCGGCGACTGCTCAGCTTCCTTGTCCATTAAATAGTATTCATCGACGCCCATGCCCTTTGCGGTCTGCTTTTCGGCATCACAGAACTGATCGCGGAACCACTTGAGCGAGAGCCCCGCGCCCTGCGTGACGCCCATCACATGCCAGCAGCCGGGCACGGCACAGCAGAAGGTATGCACTCTGCCCTTCGGATCAATGGAGATCTGCGAGCTGTGCGCGAAGACCACGCCGCTGGTGCCGATGGTCGTGAATGCCCTGCCGTCCTCGGCAACGCCCGTTCCGATCGCAGCGGCAGCATTGTCGCCCGCACCGCCGACAACCGGCGTGCCTGCGCAGAGACCCGTCTTTGCGGCGGCTTCTGCGGTGAGCGTGCCGGTGATCTCCGGCGACTCATAGACCTTGCCGAGCAGCGCCTTGTCGATGCCGAGCTTCCGGAGCACTTCATCCGACCAGCAGCGGTTCGGGATATCGAGAAGCTGCATGCCGGACGCATCCGAGACCTCGGTGGCGTATTCGCCGGTGAGGATGAAGCGGATATAGTCCTTCGGCAGCAGGATATGTGCACATTTTGCGTAATTTTCCGGCTCGTGATTCCGCACCCAGAGGATCTTGGAAGCCGTGAAGCCTGTGAGTGCCGGGTTCGCGGTGATCTCGATGAGACGCTCTGCGCCCACCTTCTCCGTGATCTCTTCGCATTCCTTCGCGGTTCTCTGGTCGCACCAGATGATTGAGCGCCGGATGACATTGTTTTCCCCGTCGAGCATCACAAGTCCGTGCATTTGCCCGGAGAGACCGATGCCCTTCACATCATTTTTATCGACACCGCTCTTTTTCATCACCGCCGCGATGGTGTGCAGCACAGCATTTGCCCAGTCTGCGGGCTCCTGCTCTGCGTAGCCGTTCTGCGGCTGATAGAGCGGATATTCTTCGGTTTCAGAAGCGATTGCGGTACCCTGCACATCAAACAGCACGGTCTTCGTGCCGCTGGTACCGATATCCACGCCGAGATAATAGGTCATGGTTCTACCCCTTTCGCCGCACCTTCTGTCAGGCTGCGGTTCTGTTTATATTTGATATACCACCATAGCTCCAGTGCAAACAGCGTGAGGATTACAAGGATTGTCAGGCACCAGAGAAACCATGCACGCGGGATCTCATACTGCATGCGGATCGCATCGCTGCGGAATGTATACAGCATTTCGGTTCTGCCGACATAATCCTGCCGGCTCTCGGTGAGTCTGTACTGTGTGCCGTCCGCTGCCTGCCAGATGCCGACATTATCATACGAACGGGACACGCTGCGCGGCTCAATCGAGACGATTGTGCACTGCTGCTTCAGATAGGCGCCCTTCGGATAAAACGGGAGATACTGCCCGAATTCCACGGCCGCGAAGACGAGCGCAAAGAGCACCGTAAAGAGAAACAGCCGGCGCACGGCGCGGATCTGCTGCGGTGTATACTGCCGCGCACGCAGTTTCGATTCTGCGCGGAGCTGTTCGCGGATCTGCCGCTGCGCCTCGCGGATGATTTCCCTTTCCTCAGACATACAGCGCCTCCCGCGTAGATCTCAAAAAACCGCGACATGCAGACGGAGATCGCTCTCCGCCTGCATCCGCATCATAATCTTACAGTGTAAAAAGCACGTTGTTGATGATCGCCTCGAGCATTTCCTGTCTGCCGCTCGTGAGCGAATCGGTGACCTCGCCCTTCTCGAGCGCATACTTCTCGAGGGACTCAAAGTCTGCCTTGCCGTCGATGATATCCTTGCCGATGCCGGTCGTCCAGCTCTTGTAGCGGTCTGCGACGAACTGATCGAGTCTGCCGTCTGCGATGAGCGCACGCGCAGCCTTGAAGCCGAGTGCGAAGGTATCCATACCGGCGATGTAGCTGAGGAAGATATCCTCCGGGGTGAAGGAGCCGCGGCGTGCCTTTGCGTCGAAGTTCAGGCCGCCGTTCGTGAAGCCGCCCGCCTTGATGACCTCATACATGCAGAGGGTCGCATCATAGATGTTGGTCGGGAACTGGTCGGTGTCCCATCCGAGCAGCGCATCGCCCTGGTTCGCGTCGATGGAGCCGAACTTGCCGTTTTCGCGTGCGACTCTGAGCTCATGCTGGAAGGTGTGCTGTGCGAGGGTTGCGTGGTTTGCCTCGATGTTCATGAAGAAATCGTCCCAGAGGCCGTACTTCTGAAGGAAGCCGAGCACGGTCGCGGTGTCGAAGTCATACTGATGCTTGGTCGGCTCCTTCGGCTTCGGCTCGATGTAGAAGTCGCCGTCATAGCCCTTCGAGCGTGCGTAGGCAACTGCCATTTTGAGCAGTCTTGCCATGTTGTCCTGCTCGAGTGCGTAGTTGGTGTTCAGCAGGGTCTCATAGCCCTCTCTGCCGCCCCAGAAGACATAGCCCTTGCCGCCGAGCTTGATGGTTGCGTCGATCGCCTTCTTGATCTGTGCGGCTGCATAGGCAAAGACATCTGCGGAGGGGGAGGTGCCTGCACCGTGCATGTAGCGCGGGTGATCGAACGCCTTTGCGGTGCCCCAGAGCAGCTTCTTCGAGGGATCCGCCTTCATCTTCTCTGCGATGTAGTCCACGATCTCGTCGAGCTTTGCGTTGGTCTCTGCGAGCGTGCCGTATTCCGGCGAGAGGTCGCGGTCATGGAAGCAGAAGTAGTCGATGGAGAGCTTTGTCATGATCTCGAACGCGGCATCGACCTTTGCCTTTGCACGCGCTTCGGGAGCCGACTCGCCCCAGGTCTTGTCCGCAGTGCCGACGCCGAACATATCGGTGCCGTCGCCGCCCATCGTGTGCCACCAGCTCAGCGCAAACTTCAGGTGCTCGCGCATGGGCTTGCCGTCGATGATCTCATCGGGATTGTAATACTTGAATGCCAGCGGGGTCTTGGAATCCTTGCCCTCATAGGGGATCTTGCCGATTGTCGGGAAAAATTCGCTCATGATGGTAACCTCCTTGCCGGAGTCTTGCCGCTCCGGTTATTTTTATTTGCAGGCGCACAGTCTGCGCCGGATGCACGGTGGGGGATT
Organism: Oscillospiraceae bacterium; assembly: GCA_016291435.1. Taxonomy (GTDB): domain Bacteria; phylum Bacillota; class Clostridia; order Oscillospirales; family Ruminococcaceae; genus Firm-04. The sequence continues at coordinate 59,017 of JAEEXH010000003.1, read as the reverse complement.
ACTGCGCAGCGGCAGCAGTGGTCTCGGTGGTGTCGCCGCCGGTGATGTCAGTCGTATCGGTATTTTCGGTTGTGGTTTCCGTCGCGGTGGTCGTGGTTTCGGTCGCCTTGGCAGCCTCCTCACGCTTTCTGCGGATCTCCTCGAGATCCACGCCCGCCGGATCGACCTCGGGGAGCTCATTGCTCTGCACCAGCGCAGTCAGCTCGCGGTTCGAGGCATCGAAGGTGTCCTCCAGCACAGCGATATACTGCCGGAAAACGACCTTGCCGTTCATGCGCAGGATCTCCGTCTCCTCGGGCACGCCGAGCTTTTCGAGATCCTCGTCGGTGAGGTCTGCGAGCTTCATATCATAGGTCGGATTGAGCCCGAGCGAGACCATCTGGTCGAAGTTGAAGCGGAGGATGCGGTCCTTGTCGATCTCAATGAGATCATCGCGGAGCACCTTTTCGAGAAGCTGAATGATCTTGTCGCCCTTGAGCTGATAGCCGAGCTTGCGGAGCTGCATGCGGGTGAGGTCATCGGCTTCGTATTCCTTGGTGAAGCCTGCATCGAGCCCGAGAATGCGCATCTGGTCGGCATTCAGCGTGAAGGTTGTGTCGGGATTGATCGCGAGCAGCGTCTGGGTGATCAGGCTGCGTTCCTGTGTGCTCCATTCATAGGTGCAGGTGTCGAGCGGGCGTGCATGATAGATTGTCTGCTTGAAGCCCTTGACATGCCAGACCGAGCGCTCGTATTTGATGTCGGCATCGTTCGGCTCGATCGCAATATAGGTGTTGCCGTCTGCGCGGTCGATCTCCTGCACGACCTCATAGCGGTAATTGCCGAGCGGGGAGACATCGCGCTTGATGACCGTGTCGGACACAGTCGGCGTCAGGATGCTCTGCACAACGAAGAATACGACGGCACCGATGATATAGAACATCAGGAACACGGCGCCGAGGATCGTTTTCGGGCCCTCGCTCGTGCCGCTTGCAATATAGGTCACGACGATCAGGATGCCGAGCGGGATGACCAGCTCGAGCCGCTGATAATTGAAGAGGAAGATCGGGAAGTAGAACGGCATCGCACAGAGGATGACCAGCCGCGTGACAATCTGCCTTCGGGTGAACAGCATCAGCAGTGCATACTCAAAGCAGGTGACGGAGACAGAGAAGCAGTAGCTCTTTGCCGTCAGCTCCGGGATTTCGAGCCGGTAGAAGATGCTGTTATAGGCAAACAGGATGATGCCGCGCAGATAGAACACCGTAAAGAGCGAGAGCAGAAACTGCACGCCGAAGAGGATGTACTTTCCGGGGCTCGTGGTGAGCTTTTCGCGGATCAGCGCGATCGTGATGGGCTGATTGCCCTGCGTCTTTGCGCCGCCGGTCTTTGCCGGCTGATTGATCGTAGTCGTACTCATGTTGTTACCTTTCGGATTCTGGCGTATTTCGCCATGATTTTCTTGGTGCCGGATTTGTCAAAGGCAATTTCCAGCATTGCATCGCCCGCCATGCTGACGGAGCTTAAGACAGTGCCCTCGCCGAAGGTGCTGTGCTTCACACGGTCTCCGGGGGCAAAATCGACTGCTGCGGGGGACTCTGCGGCGGAAGCTGTGCGCGGCGCTGCTGCCGTGAAGCTGCTGCCGGAGCCTGCCGCTGGACGGCGGACGGCGGTGCGATCCTGTTTTTCGACGGCGTCGGGATCCATCTCCTTTAAGAAGCGGGAGGCGCCGTTGGAGTTGGTTGCGCCGTAGAGCATGCGCCAGGCGGTCGTCGTGATGTAAAGCTCGCGCTTTGCGCGGGTGATCGCGACATAGGCAAGGCGGCGCTCCTCCTCGATCTCCTCGGGGGAATCCATGCTGCGGCGCCCTGGGAAGATGCCGTCCTCCATGCCGATCAGAAAGACCTTCTCAAATTCGAGACCCTTTGCCGCATGAATCGTCATCAGCGTCATCGCGTCGGCGGATTCATCGGCTCTGTCCTGATCGGTGTAGAGCGAGATCTCCTCCAGGAAGCCCTCAAGCGTCGGATCCTCGCCCTCGTTTTCGGCGGCGGAGATATAGGAAAGTACGCTGGTTTTCAGCTCGCGGATGTTCTCAAGGCGTCCCTCGCCTTCCTCGCCCTCGGCGGCCAGCATGTTGAGGTAGCCGGTGCGGCGGAGCACGAGATCATAGAGCTCGTCGAGCGGGAGCGTGTCGGCGCCCTCGCGGAGCTCATCGAACATCTCGGAGGCTGCTGTCAGTGCGGCAGCGCTTCTTGCGAGCACGGGGAATTCCCCGCAGGTTTTCAGCACCTCGAGCGGCGAGATGCCGAGGTCGAGCGCAATATCCGTGATATGCTGCACGGTCGCGGCGCCGATCTTGCGCTTCGGCTCATTGATGATGCGCGAAAAGCGGAGAATATCAAAGGGATTGTTGATCACGCAGAGATAGGCAACGATATCCTTGATCTCCTTGCGGTCGAAGAAGCGGAGCCCGCCGTAGATGCGGTAGGGAATGCCCGCCTGCGCGAGATGCCGCTCCAGCGTATTCGAGAGCGCATGTGTGCGGTAGAGTACGGCGAAGTCGCGGTAATTGCCGCCCTTCCGGATGCCCTCCAGCACGGTGTCCGTGACAAAGCGCGCTTCGTCATTCTGATCCTGCACGCGCACCCACTGAACCTTGTCGCCGTCGCCGGCAGCCGTCCAGAGCGTCTTGTCCTTGCGCTGCTCGTTGTGGCGGATGACGGAGTTCGCGGCGGAAAGGATCCTGCCGGTCGAGCGGTAATTCTGCTCCAGCCGGATGACCTTTGCCTCGGGAAACTGCGCATCGAAGGAGAGGATATTCTCGATCGTTGCGCCGCGGAATTTATAGATGCTCTGGTCATCGTCGCCGACGACGCAGAGATTGTGATGCGTTTCGGAAAGCAGACGGATCAGCTCATACTGCGCAGGGTTCGTGTCCTGATACTCGTCCACGAGCAGATAGCGGCAGCGGTTCTGATACTTTTGCAGCACATCGGGGCACTCTTTGAAGAGCTGCACCGTCAGCATGATGATGTCGTCGAAATCAAGGGCATTCGATTCGCGGAGCCGCTTCTGATAGGCGGCGTAAATCTGTGCGGTCTTCTGCAAACGGTAGTCGCCCTCGGCGTCCGCGAGCAGATCCTCAGGTGTGCGGAGGCGGTCCTTCGCCCTGCCGATTTCACGGATGACGATTTTCGGCGGGAATGCCTTTTCAAGCGGCACGCCGCGTGTCCTGTCCTGCCCGGAGAGCTCGGAGATTACGGCGGTGACGGTTTTCAGCGCATCGTCCGCGTCGTAGATTGTAAAGCCCTTGTCATAGCCGAGGCGGTCGATATGCTGCCGCAGGATGCGCACGCATGCGCTGTGGAAGGTTGCCGCCCAGATCTCGGAGGCGTCGTCGCCGAGCATGGCGGCAAGGCGCGTTTTGAGCTCTGCGGCTGCCTTGTTGGTGAAGGTGATGGCGAGGATGCGCCAGCCCTCGATGGGCGCGAAGCCGAGCAGCTCGGCGAGACGGAGCTCGTCGGGGGGCTCGGTGCCCTCTGCGACGGCGCGGAGCCGGCTTTCTGCGTCGGGCGGCAGGGACGGCGTTTCGCCGTAATAGGCGTCGCCGAATCGGATCATGAACGCGATGCGGTTGACGATGGCAGTGGTCTTGCCGCTGCCTGCGCCCGCCAGCACGCTCACGGGTCCCTTCACGGTGCGCACGGCTTCCTGCTGCGGGGGATTGAGCCCCTTCTGTGTGAGCAGCCGTGTCAGCGCCGCCTGTTTCAGTTCGGTCATGCTTTGCATGGGTACGGAAAACTCCTTTGCTTCTGTCAAAAAGAGCGGATCTCTGATTTCTCGTGTCTGCCGTTTGGCAACACACATCTATTATATCATATAATGCCGGAAAATGCAATGGCTGAAACGGAAATTTCATCATGTGAAACTGCCGAAATATTGCGTTCTTCCTGCCGGATATTTCAATTATAAACGTATGTTCGCCGCAATTTCAAAGTGCAGATTAAATTTTTATGAAAAGACTTTCTTTTTTTGCGGTTTTCATGTATAATAAAAGAGAGTATCCTGATATGACTGTGACATGAGAGGGGGCATGTGTACCCATGAGAGTACGCATTGACGAAAAACACCGCGCCACAGCAAGGACGGCAATCCTTGTCTTTACAATCTGTATGCTGATTGCGATCGCGGTCTGGCGCTTCACCGATCTGCTCGGTGTTCTGCAAAAGCTGATATCCGTGTTTGCGCCGGTCATCTGGGGCCTGGTGCTCGCCTATCTGCTGAACCCGCTGCAGGAGTGGCTCGAAAAGAAATTCAAGAAGCTCACCGACCGCAAATCGCCGCACCCGAAGCTCGCGCGCGTGCTCTCCGTGACGGGCACGGTGCTGATCCTCGTGTTTGCGCTCGTCGGCCTGATCGCAACGATCCTGCCGGAGCTCTATTCCAGCATCAAGAACCTCTTTACCAATCTGCCGGAATATCTCGCAAGCATCAGCAACTGGTTCGAGACGAGGCTCGGCATCCTTGAGGAGACGCAGCCGCAGCTCTATGAATCGCTCAATTCCTTCTGGGTCTCCGCGACAGATTCCATCAACAACTTCGCGACGCAGTTCCAGCCGAAGCTCGACAGTCTTGCGGGCGGCGGCGCAAACTTGATCACGACCCTGACCAGCGGCGCCGTGTCGGTCGTCAGTGCCGTGCTCGATTTCCTGCTCGGCGTGGTGCTGGCGATCTATCTGCTCTCGCAGAAGGAACGCTATCTCGCGCAGGCACGCAAGGTGCTCTATGCGCTGCTGCCGGAGGAGCATGTCCACACCTTCCTGAATGCCGGCTCGCATGTCAGCTATACTTTCATGCACTTCCTCTCCGGCAAGACCATCGACTCCTTCATCATGGGCCTGCTCTGCTTTATCGGCATGACGATCCTCGGCATGCCCTATGCGGCGCTCATTTCGATCTTTGTCGGCGTGACGAATATCATCCCGTTTTTCGGCCCGATCATCGGCGCGGTGCCGAGCGGACTGCTGATCCTGCTCTCCGAGCCGCGCAAGGCGATTCCGTTCGCGATCTTCATTTTTGCGCTGCAGCAGTTTGACGGCAATATCCTCGGACCGAAGATCCTCGGCGACACGCTGGGCCTTCCGATGTTCTGGGTGCTCTTCGCGATCTCGGTCGGCGGCGGACTCTTCGGATTCATCGGCATGGTCGCGTTTATCCCGCTCTTTGCGGCGCTTTATACCTTCCTCTCCGATGTGTTTGCAGCCCGTCTGAAAAAGAAGGGGCTCCCCGGAGAAACGAAGCACTATATGACCAATGAATTGCAGCGGGCGGACAAGCCATCGCCGCCGGAGGATGCAGCGGAGACGGAGGAGCCGGAATTCCTTGAGCCGAAGCCGGATGCAGGCGCGGCAAAGGTTGAGGCGCCCTCTGCGGAGGACGAGGCAGCAGACGCGGACAAAGATGCAGCGCCCGAAGCGGACACCGACACGGCGCCCGAAAACGGGGGCGAGGAGCCGTGAGCCCTGAGAAAGCTGCTCTGCAAAAGCTCAGCGATGCGCAGCGCATGGAATGCGAGGAGCTTCTGCGGCGCTGGAAGCAGCGCACATGGCTTGCCGCAGCGATTCTGCTCTCGCTGGTGACGCTCGGCGTGCTTGTGACGGGCACGCAGGAGCAATGGGGCTACGGGCTCTTTTCGATGATCGCAATGTTTATGCCGCCGGCCTCGCTGATCTTTGTGATTGTGCTCTCTGTGCAGCAGAAGCAGTTTGTGAAGCAGGTCTCGTCGATTCCGGAGCTGCAATATGCGCTCCCCGCGGATGCGCCGGGCAGTGTGCCGGTGAAGCCGTTTGACGCGGGGCAGATCGTGATGATGGTGCTGCTCTGCCTGATCTGCTTCCCCGTCGGCATTCTGGTGATTCTGATCTATGACAGACGGCGCCGCGAAAACGCCGTACAGATCCTGACGGCGGGCGAAGCGCTTTCCCGTGCATCCGACAGTCATGCGCGGTCGCTTGGGTGCGGCGGATTTCTGCTCCTATGCCTTGCGGGGGCGTGCATGATGTTTGAGGCGATGAATCAGTTTGTGGCGAATGGCAAGGTGTCTGCGATCAACACCGGAGCGCACTTTGTTGTGAATGCGGCAAACAGTGCTGCTGACGAGATGGGCGAAAAGTCGCTTCCGCTGCCGCCTGCGGGGTATTATATTGCGCATGCGAGCGATACCTTTGAAGCGGATTCGCTGGAGGCGTATATCGAGCAGTATTTCCCCGATCTGCGCAGAACCGGCTATTGGTATGCGCTGGAAATTGACGGAAACTGCAATGTGACGGCGGCGTGGGTCTCGAAGCAGCCGCTCACCGAATCGGAGCTTCAGCCGATAGATGTGCAGGAACAGCGCAGGCTCATGGCATCCTTCACACACAAGGATGAAGTGATCGGTTACTATCGCGCAGAATAAAATTATAAGAGATTCCGCAGAGAGAGCCGCCGCGGACGGCAAAGGCAACACAGAACAGACTTCGGTCGCAGGAGGAGAACAGAATGGATGATCGTGAATATCAGTACATGGAAGCACCGCAGACGGATGACGGCGGCGTCATCGACCCCTTTGCGGCGGAGCATCCGATCAACAGCGAGCCCTTTGTGCGCTATTGCCGCAACTGCGGCGCGAAGGTCGAGCCGGGTGCGAGTGTCTGCGTGCACTGCAACTATGTGCTCGATGTGCAGACTTTGCAGCGGGCACAGCGCATGGTGCGCGTGCGGCATGAGCAGGCGCAGCGGCAGGCGATGCGCAACCGCGGTCTGCTGGGGGCGATCTCCGATGTGCTGAACCGCGTGCTGGTCGGCGAGAGCGCGGCACGCCCGGTGCAGCAGCCTGTGCAGAGAGCGCCCCGTCAGCGGTATATGTATCACACGGAGGGTGCCTGCTATTGCAGCGGGTGCGGCCGGGAGGTCGAGGAGGGCGCCGTGGTCTGCGTCCACTGCGGCTATGTGATCAACCCGGCAGCAGTCGCACATGCGCAGATGGTCGTTGCCGACCGCAATGCGAAGCTCACGGCGGGCGATGTGATCCGCAGCCTGCTGATCCCGGGGCACGGCAGGAAGGTCTATGAGATGTATCAGACGCGCCGCCCGGAGATCGCGAAGACCTGCGGGATTCTCGGCAAGATCAACAAGGCGCTGCTGATCGCGGCATTTGCGGCGGTCGCGTTCCTGATTGTGAGAGGCTGATCTGTCTGCAAAACAGTCGGGGGGACTGATCCGGCGTGATCGGTCTCCCTTTTTTTCGGCGTTTGCCTGCGATAAATGAATTTTCTCTTAATTTTAGGCGCCGCTGCTTGATTTTTCCCGTGCGCGGCGTTATAATGGTACAACAGAATAACCGCATCTGACAGAAGGAGGACATATATGAAACCACAGGTCAAAACAGCATTGCTGATCGCGCTGGTCAGCCTGAACATCGCAACGCTCGGACTTGCGGCGGGCAGCTCGATCTATCTGCTGAAAAAAGGCGTTCCTGCGGCAGCCGCAGAGGAGAGTGCGCAGACGGCAGAGGTCAGCGGGACGGAGGAAAGCTCTGCGCTAGACGGCGGCATCGAAGATCCGGAGGATGTGCCGGAGGACGAGGAGCTTGAGGAAGGCGAATACGAGGAGCATGCCAGCAGAGAGGACGGCGTCACGATCGGCGGGCAGTATCAGATCCGCTCGACGCTGGAAATCTCCGACGCTTACAAGGCGGGCGACCCCTCGGGACTCTCCGATGCCGACAGGGAGACCTATGACATGGCATCGAAGCTGCTCAGTGAGATCATTACTGACGGCATGACCGACTACGAAAAGGAAAAGGCGGTCTATGACTGGATGACCGCAAATCTCAGCTTTGACCAGGGCAGCCTGACTGTCATCAGCACGGCGGGCGCAGAGGTCGATCATCCGCATGGTGTGCTCCGCAGCCATCAGGCGGTCTGCGTCGGCTTTGCGACCACCTTCCGCCTGCTCATGCAGATGATGGATATTGACTGCAAGGTCGTTCACGACCGCTACCGCGGGCATTCCTGGGACTGCGTGAAGATCGGCGAGCACTGGTATTTTGTGGATATTTACAGCGACATCGGCTCCGGCAACTATGCGCACTTCAATCTCACAAGCGCACTCTTCTCGACCGATCACGACTGGGATCAGGAGTTCTTCCCGACGGCTGATTCGCTGGAATACAATCCCGCATACATGGCGCGTGTGAAGGCAGACGATGTGTACGGCATCCCGGCGGCAATGCGCGCTGTTATGGATGAAATGGGCGGCAGCCTTGTTGTCGAGTTTGCTGACAATAAGCTCAGCGAGGCGCAGATCGGCGTGATCGAAAATATGTTCAGCGCGATCGACGATTCCGGCGATGCGTTTTATTCCAGTGACGCGGTCTCCAAGCCGATGTCGCACTGCGTTTTTGAGGATCCGGAAACACACAGGGATATGCTGTTCGTTTACTTCTATGTCGAGACGCAGGAAGGCGGCCAGTCCTATGATATCAGCGATGAGGAAGCGGAGAAGGCGAACGAAGCGCTGAACGATGCGTTCGGCGACCTCGGCAGCGTGATGATCTACTGACCGCGGAACGGAGGCGGAAGCATGAGAAAAAACAGATTATATTGCGCAGGTGCTGCGCTTCTGCTTGCGGGCTGCATGCTCTGCGGCTGCGGCGAGGCGGGCAGCACGGCGGAGACGGCGCCGGTCAGCAGCGCCGCGGAATCGGAAGCGGAAGTGACCTATCCCGATATGAAGCAGCTTGTCACGGATATGGTGGCGGCGGACAGCACATTGCCCGATATGCTGATCGTGACGGATGCAGACAGCGATGCGGATGTGAGCTTTGCGTCAGTCAGCGATATGGAATATGACAAAATTGCGCATTACCTGCTGGTGTATTCCTTGGCGGGCAAGGCGGACGAGATCTGCGTGATCGCGGTGAAGGACAAAGCGGACGCTGCCGAAGCGGAGGCAGAGCTCAAAAAGCATGCGGAGTCCCGCGTGCGCATGTACCGTGAATACGATGCGACACAGGTGCCGCGTGCGGAGAAGGCGGTTGTCTTCTCAGAGGGACACTATGCGGTGCTGATCATCTGCGACAATGCGGACGCGGTCAAAGCGGCATTCACCGCCGGGATCGCATAAGCGCTGCATTCACATATCCGAAACAGAAGTTTCACGCATTTGAAACAAATTCGATTCGGTAATATGTTATAATAATAGTGTGACAGACCGGCATGCGGAGCTGCTGCATGCGGCTGTTTACCCATGAAAAAAGGAGGATCACAGCAATGAAAGTGCGGCTTTTGAAATCCAAGACGGTCAGCTACGGTCTGATCGAGGTCTACGAGCAGTCTGACGGCTGGTACGGGCTTTACATCAACGGCGATCTCAAGGAGCAGTCGCCGGATCTGAACTTTATCCTGAGCGAATACGACAAGAGATACTGAGCGAAAGCGCGGGCTTCGGAGCGGAGCCTGCGCTTTTGTTTTGCCGCGCGGGTTCCCGGGGCATCCGACCGCGCTTCTTCCTCTGAAATGCTGTTTGAAAAAAATCCTCTCCCGCCCGCATTTTCGGTTGACTTTTCAACGGTTTTGTAGTACAATAATAGTATCTGATATTTTTCTGTATTTTCAGGAGGTACATGCAATGGATTTTTACAATGGCTGGCTGATCGTCAACAGCTACTACAATCCCGCAAAGTTCAATTCGCTCTATAAGCTGCTGGAGGAATCTGCGGAGAAGGCGGGTCTGCGCTTTTCCAAGTGGACCTCCGATAAGCGCCCGACCGTGATCGGCAGCGAGGCGCGTGAACCGAAGCCGAGCTTTGTCCTCTTCTGGGACAAGGATGTGCTGCTCGCCCGTGCGATGGAACTCTCGGGGCTCAAGCTGTTCAACGGCGCACGCGCCATCCAGCTTGCCGATGATAAGGCGGAGACCGCACTGAAGCTCGCGGAGGCAGGCGTCCCGACGGTGGACACCATCCCTGCACCGACCTGCTTCCCGGGATGCAGACGCAATCCGGCAACTGCGGAGGAGGCTGCACGCATCCTCGGCTGGCCGCTCGTCATCAAGGAAAACAAGGGCAGCTTCGGCGCACAGGTCTATCTTGCGAACAACATCCGCGAGGCGGAGCGCATCCTGACGCATATCGGCGAGCATGACTGCATCTTCCAGCGGTTCATCGCAGAGAGCAAGGGCAGAGACCTCCGTGTGACTGTTGTCGGCGGCAAGGTCATCTGCGCGATGGAGCGTCAGGCGGCAACAAAGGATGAATTCCGCTCCAATATCGGTGCAGGCGGCACGGCAACGGCACGCACCATCACCGATTATGAGGCAAAGCTCGCTGTTGATGCAGCGAATGCACTCGGCCTTGATTTCGCGGGTGTCGATATCCTCATGGGCAGGGAAGAAAACGAGCGCTATGTCTGCGAGGTCAACTCGAACCCGCAGCTCCAGAGCACGATTGACTGCTGTGGCATCAATCCGGCGACCAACATCATGTGGCATATCCGCAGCAAGTTGAAGGAAGCAAACGGTGAGGCATAAGCCGCTGCGCGGGCTCCTCATCTATACCGCCGGCGATGCCGCACGCAACCGGTGGTTCATCGACGAATTACGCAAAGCCGCAGAGCCGGAGGGGATTGACCTTCGGCTCTGCATTTCTGAGGAGACGACGCTCCCGGAGATCGCGGAAATGCAGCCGGAGCTGGTGATCAACCGCAGCCGGATCGCAGAGATCTCGGCGTTCTGCGAGGAGATGCTGCATATCCGCGTTTACAACAGCGCGTGTGTCACGGCGGTCACGAACGACAAATGGGAGACACACCGCTTTCTGCGGGCACACGGTCTCCCGACTGCCGATACGGAGCTGATCGCGCAGCGCGGCGTATACCCGGAGATGCCGCTGCCGCTTGTCGCAAAGCCGACGGACGGACACGGCGGCGCGGGCGTGGAGTGGGTCGGCGATGCGGATGCGCTGGAACGCATCCTGCGGGAAAAGCCGCTGCCGTTTCTGCTGCAAAAGCCGATGCGCACTGGCTGGGATGTGCGCATCTATATGCTCGGCGGGAAGATCTACCGCGCAATGCTGCGCACATCTGCGGGGCTGCGGAGCAATTTCTCGCTCGGCGGCAGTGCGGCGCCCTGTCAGCCGGATGCTGACATGTGTGCGCTGGCAGATGCGGTGCAGCGGGTGCTTCCGCTCGATTTTGCGGGCATCGACCTGCTGCGGCACCCGGAGGGCGGCTATGTGATCGGCGAGATCGAGGATGCGGTCGGCTGCCGGATGCTGTATCAGGCGGGCGGCTGCGACCCTGTGCGCGACTGTCTGCACTATATCGCGGAAGCGGAACACGAGAGGAGAGCCTGAACCATGCGGATCTATCCGAGGCGTGCCCCGATGGGCTGGAACAGCTGGGACTGTTACGGCGCGGCGGTCGATGAAGCGACTGTGCGTGCCAATGCGGAATATATGGCGGCGCATCTGAAACCGGCCGGCTATGAATATGTTGTTGTCGATATTCAGTGGAGCGAGCCAACGGCGGAGAATCACGAATATCACGCATTTGCGCCGCTTTGCATGGACGCATACGGGCGGCTGCTGCCCGCGGAGAACCGCTTTCCCTCGGCGGCGGGCGGCAGGGGATTCAAGCCCCTCGCGGACTATGTGCATTCTCTCGGGCTGAAATTCGGCATTCACATCATGCGCGGGATTCCGCGGCAGGCGGTGCACCGTGACCTGCCGGTGCTCGGCTCCGGCAAGACTGCGCGGCAGATCGCGAAAACTGCGTCGATCTGCACATGGAATACCGATATGTACGGCATTGACCCGGAGAAGGACGGCGCACGCGCATATTATAATAGTATATTCGCACTCTATGCGGAATGGGGCGTGGACTTCATCAAGTGCGATGACATTGCCCGCGAGATGCCCGCATGTGCGGCGGAGCTGCGGCTGCTGAGCGACTGTCTTGCAGCGTGCAGCAGACCGATGGTGCTTTCGCTTTCGCCGGGCGCATCGCTGCCGGAATACGCGGAGCTCTACAAGGAGACCGCGAACATGTGGCGCATGAGCGATGACTTCTGGGACAGGTGGGATGCGCTCTATGAGATGTTCGGCTTCGCGGAGAAGTGGTGCATGCACGCGGGCGCCGGGCGCTATCCCGATGCGGACATGCTGCCGGTCGGCGCGATTTTGCAGGATTACGGCAAAGAGAACCGCTCGAAGTTCACCCGGGCTGAGCTGGAGACGATGCTGACGCTCTGGTGCATGATCCGCTCCCCGCTGATGATCGGCGGCGACCTGACAAAGCTGACTGCGGATGAGCTGACGCTGCTGACAAACGAAGAACTGCTGAAAATGCACGCATCTGTGCGCTTTACAAAGCCTGTGTTCAGACGCCGGATCAATGGAACGGAATATGCGGTCTGGCTGGCGGCAGATGCGGGCGGTACCTGTTACATTGGCGTGTTCAATCTGAGCGATACGGATGCGGACGGCTTGTGCATTGATGCAAATGAGCTGGAATTGGACGATCTGGCAGCCGCGGAACTTTGGAGCGGGAAGCATCAGCACGGCACTGTGCTCGTGACGGATCCGATTCCGGCACACGGCTGCACGCTCTGGAAGATCACTGAAAACAGATGACTAGGCAAAATATACAAAATTGAAAGCAAAAAATCGTTAAAGTTCTCAATTGGAACCGGGCAGGAAATGCGGGAAAATGCTTGCAATCCTGCCCGATTTGTGTTATACTTGAAAGGCTGATGCACAAGATATGCGCTGAGGCGTCAAGGTTGCGGCTGTGTGCCGGTAATTTGACGCGGAGCATGTCCGCTAGACGGGCGAATTGAGATAGGCACTGTGTGTGTGAAAAGCTGCGAAACCGCGGAAACCTCGCTGAAGGCTGCCGCTGAGCCATCTTACGGGCTCTGCTGCAAGGAAAGCAGGTTTGTGAAGGTCGCACCACTTTTCCGTACAAAGGCGGGGCATCCCCGCGATCTCGAAAAGCGCCCCGATGCAGGGAATGAGCCTTGCAGCGGGATTTTTTATAGATGTGAATCTGTGAAACACGCGGCAGAGTTGTAAGAGCAAAACCGCGGAGCGCCGGACGAAACACATATGCGCTCACTTCAGCCCCTTAGCAAACAAAAATTTACTAGGAGGGTTTATCAAGTGGCAGGCAGCGAAAAAGTGAGAATCAGAATCAAGGGCTATGAGCATGCAACTGTGGATGCAGCGGCAGCGAAGATCATCGAGACCGCAAAGCGCAACGGCGCACAGAAGGTCTCCGGTCCGATCCCGCTCCCGACTGACAAGGAGGTCGTGACGATCCTCCGCGCAGTCCACAAGTACAAGGACAGCCGTGAGCAGTTTGAGCTCCGGACGCACAAGCGCCTGATCGACGTCATCCGCCCCGCAAAGGCAACGATGGACGCACTCACCAGACTCGAGATTCCCGCAGGTGTTGAGATCAACATCGAGATGAAGTAATTTCATCGCAGCGAGAATGTGCAGCGGATTGCTGCACGAACAATGACGGCACTTCTTCAGCCGTCGGTCATGTTGCTGCGCGGAACGCGCACCAACCAATAACCAAAGGAGGACACCAACATGAAGAAAGCCATTCTTGGCAGGAAGATCGGCATGACGCAGATCTTCGACGCAGCCGGAAAGGTCGTTCCGGTCACAGTTGTCGAGGCAGGTCCCTGCTTCGTCGTTCAGAAGAAGACTGTGGAAAATGACGGCTACAACGCGATCCAGGTCGGCTTCGGCACCGCGAAGGCGGACAAGGTCAACAAGCCGATGAAGGGTCACTTCGCAAAGGCGAACACCGGCGCGCTCCGCGTGCTCAGAGAGTTCCGCCTCGAGGACTGCGACGCTTACAATGTCGGCGACGCGATCCAGCCGGATATCTTTGCTGAGGGCGACATCGTCGATGTCAAGGGCACCAGCAAGGGTAAGGGCTATGCAGGCCCGATCAAGCGCCTCGGTCAGCACAGACTGAAGGAAACCCACGGTACCGGTCCTGTCCACCGTCAGGCTGGTTCGATGGGCGCCTGCTCCTCTCCGTCCCGTATCTACAAGGGCAAGGGTCTTGCAGGCCATATGGGTGCTGAGACCGTCACAGTCCAGAATCTCCGCATCGTCAGCGTCGATGTTGAAAATCATCTGATCGCTGTGCGCGGCGCGATTCCGGGCCCGAAGGGCAGCCTCGTCACCATCAGCAACAGCGTGAAGAAGGCATAAGGAAGGAGGAAAACGAAAATGGCAAAAGTTCCGGTTTATAATATGGACGGCGCTCAGGTCGCTGAGACTGAACTGAGTGATGCTGTATTCGGGATTACTCCGAACGAAGCAGCCATGCACGCCTGCGTGGTCAACTACCTCGCAAATCAGCGTCAGGGCACACAGTCCACACTGACCCGCACTGAGGTCAGAGGCGGCGGCAAGAAGCCGTATCGCCAGAAGGGTACCGGCCATGCGCGTCAGGGCTCCATCCGTGCGCCGCAGTGGTATCACGGCGGTGTTGCACTCGGCCCGAAGCCCAGAAGCTACCGCTACTCCCTGAACAAGAAGCTCCGCAGACTGGCAATGCTCTCTGCATTCTCGCAGAAGGTCATCGACCAGAACCTGCTCGTGATCGACAACCTCGCAGTCGCAGAGTTCAAGACCAAGACCATCGTCAAGATGCTCGAGGCTCTGAAGGTCAGCGGCAAGGCTCTGATCGTCACACAGGAGGCAGACAAGAAGGTCTACAAGAGCGCGGCAAACATCCCGGGCGTCAAGACCGCTGCTGTCAACACACTGAATGTTTATGACATCCTCAATCATGATGCGTTCATCCTCAGCAAGGGTGCCGTCACCAAGATCGAGGAGATCTACCAGAAGAAAGAGGGGGTGTGAGCTGAATGAAAGCACCGCAGGATATCATTCTGAAGCCGGTCATCACCGAGCAGAGCACCGATCTTCTCCCTGAAGGCAAGTACACCTTCAAGGTCGCAAAGAGCGCAAACAAGCTCGAGATCGCTGACGCGGTCGAGCAGCTCTTCAATGTCGAGGTCATCAAGGTCAACACCGTCAACGTGCGCGGCAGACAGAAGCGTGTCGGCAGATACACCGGCACCACCTCGAGCTGGAAGAAGGCAGTCGTCACCGTCAACCCGGAGCCTTCCGCCGATAAGAACGGCAAGAAGCGCAACGGCACCATCGAGTTCTTCGACGGCATGTTCTGATCTTTCAGGCAAAGAGCGGCGTGACGAAACGCCGCGAATATGGGAGTTATGCTCCCGATAACACAGCATTTAAGGAGTGAAACAAATGGCAATCAAAGCCTATAAGCCGACAACTCCGGGCCGCCGCGGCATGACTGTGACCGATTATTCCGGTCTCTCCAAGAACGGCCCTGAGAAGTCTCTGTGCGTGACGCTCAAGAAGAAGTCCGGCAGAAACAACTACGGCAGAATCACCGTCCGTCATCACGGCGGCGGCGTGCGCCCGAAGTACAGAATCATTGACTTCAAGCGCAACAAGGACGGCATCAACGCAACCGTCATTTCCCTGGAGTACGATCCGAACCGCAGCGCATTCATCGCGCTCGTGCAGTATGAGGACGGCGAGAAGCGCTACATCCTCGCTCCGCACGGTCTCTCCGTCGGCGACACCGTTCGCAGCGGCGAGGACTGCGACATCAAGCCGGGCAACGCACTGCCCCTCACCCACATCCCGGTCGGTACCTTCATCCACAACATTGAGCTTTACCCCGGCAAGGGCGGTCAGCTCGTCCGTTCCGCCGGCAACCAGGCACAGCTCATGGGCAAGGAGGGTGCATACGCACTGATCCGCCTGCCCAGCGGCGAGATGAGAAAGGTTCCGGTCATCGGCAGAGCGACCATCGGTCAGGTCTCCAACATCGACCATGAGAACGTCCACCTCGGCAAGGCGGGCAGAACCCGTCACATGGGCATCCGCCCGACCGTCCGCGGTTCTGTTATGAACCCGAATGACCATCCGCACGGCGGCGGTGAGGGTAAGTCTCCGATCGGACGTCCGGGTCCTGTTACCCCGTGGGGTAAGCCGGCGCTCGGTTATAAGACCCGTAAGCATCACAAGGCTTCCGATAAGCTCATCGTGAAGCGCAGAAACGGTAAATAAGAAAGGAGGCTGACACCATGAGCAGAAGCATTAAGAAGGGCCCTTACGTACAGGAAGCCCTCTATAAGCGCGTTGCCGCTATGAATGAGACCGGCGAGAAGAAGGTTCTCAAGACATGGAGCCGCTCTTCTACGATTTTCCCGGAGTTTGTCGGCCATACCTTCCTTGTGCATGACGGCCGCAAGCACATTCCGGTCTTCGTCACGGAGGAAATGATCGGTCACAAGCTCGGCGAGTTTGCCCCGACCAGAACCTTCAAGGGCCATGCCGGTTCCAAGACATCGAACAACGGCAAGAAGTAATCGGAAGGAGGAATTCACATGGCCAACAATACTGAAACAGTGCGCGAGCCGGAGGCAAAGGCAATTCTCCGCGGCGAGCGTATCTCCCCCAGAAAGGTGCAGATCGTGCTTGACCTCGTCCGCAATCAGCCGGTCGATAAGGCGCTCGCAATTCTCGATCTGACCCCGAAGGCTGCGGCTCCGATCGTCAGCAAGCTTATCAAGTCTGCTGCCGCGAACGCAGATAACAACCACGCGATGAACAAGGATGCACTTTATGTTGCAGCTGCATATGTCGGCCCCGGCCCGATCCTCAAGAGAATCCAGCCGCGTGCACAGGGCAGAGCATTCCGCATCAACAAGCGCACATCCAATATCACCGTCATTCTCAAGGAAAGGGAGGTTTAATCCGTATGGGACAGAAAGTTAATCCGCATGGCTTCCGCGTAGGTATCTTCAAGGATTGGGATTCCCGCTGGTTCGCCGGCAAGAAGGAGTACGGCGACCTCCTCGTTGAGGACTACAACCTGCGCGAGTATATCAAGAAGGCGCTCTACGCTGCGGGCATCGCACGCATCGAGATCGAGCGCATTCCGGAGAAGGTCCGCATCCACATCCACTGCGCAAAGCCGGGTCTCATCATCGGCAGAGGCGGTACGGAGATCGACAAGCTCCGCGCAAACATTGAGAAGCGCATCGGCAAGTCCGTTGCCATCAACATCATCGAGATCAAGAACATGGATATGTCCGCTCAGCTCGTCGCTGAGAAGATCGCTTCCGATCTCGAGAACCGTGTTTCCTTCCGCCGTGCAATGAAGGGCTCCATCGGCAGAACGATGAAGTCCGGCGCGAAGGGCATCAAGATCAAGTGCGGCGGCAGACTCGGCGGCGCTGAAATCGCCCGCTCCGAGTGCTACCATGAGGGTACCATCCCGCTGCAGACCATCCGCGCTGACATCGACTACGGCTTTGCTGAGGCGAACACCACCTACGGCAGAATCGGCGTCAAGGTGTGGATCTACAAGGGCGAGATCCTGAAGGGCGACGCTGCAAAGGCTGCTGCGAACCGCGAGCGCTATGAGCGCAAGGACAACCGCAACAGACGCGACGACAGACGCCGCAGAGAAGACCGCAACGGCGGTGACCGCAGACCGCGCCGCGATTTTAACGGCGACCGCAGCGGCGACCGCAGACCGAGAGGCGACCGTCCGCAGGGCGCACCTCAGACCAGAAGAGAAGGAGGTCAAGCAAATGCTGCTTCCAAAGAGAGTTAAGTATCGCCGCGTCCACAGAGGACGCCTGACCGGTAAGGCATACCGCGGCAACCGCGTCACCTACGGTGATTTCGGTCTCGTCGCACTCGAGCCGTCCTGGATCACCTCCAATCAGATCGAGGCTGCCCGTGTTGCCATGACCCGTCACATCAAGAGAGGCGGTAAGGTCTGGATCAAGATCTTCCCCGACAAGCCGATCACTGAGAAGCCGGCAGAGACCCGAATGGGTTCCGGTAAGGGCTCCCCTGAGTACTGGGTTGCCGTTGTCAAGCCGGGCAGAGTGATGTTCGAGATCGGTGCCGATAAGGATAAGCCGATCTCCCAGGATGACCTCAAGGAGGCACTTCGCCTCGCAATGCACAAGCTGCCGATCAAGTGCAAGATCGTTGCAAAGGCAGATCAGGATGGAGGTGCTGAGGCATGAAAGCAGCCGATATTCGTCAGATGAGCCGCGAGGAGATGGAGTCCCAGCTCACCGCCCTCAAGGAGGAGCTCTTCAACCTCCGCTTCCAGCTCGCAGCAAACCAGCTTGAGAATACAGCCCGTCTGAAGGCAGTCAAGAAGGATATCGCAAGAGTCAAGACTTGCATCCGCGCTGCTGAGACCGAGGCGTAAGAGAGGAGGACACAGTCGTGAGTGAAGCAACCGAAAGAAACCTGAGAAAGACCCGCACAGGTAAGGTCGTCAGCGACAAGATGGATAAGACCGTTGTCGTCGCTATCGCTGACCATGTGCAGCATCCGCTCTACAAGAAGATCGTGAAGCGCACTGTCAAGCTGAAGGCACATGACGAGAAGAACGAGTGCAGAGTCGGCGACCGCGTTCTCGTGATGGAGACCAGACCGCTCTCCAAGGATAAGAGATGGCGCGTGGTCGAGATCATCGAAAAGGCGAAGTAATTCAGCCTGAAACTGAAATCATGGCACTGCGCCCGCGCAGAGCTTCACGGCCGGAAACCGTGGGCTGCGGCGCAGAGCCGTAACAGATAGGAGGAACCTGCTGTGATCCAAATGCAGTCTTACTTAAAGGTTGCAGACAACACCGGCGCAAAGGAGCTTATGTGCATCCGCGTGCTGGGCGGCACCCGCAGACGTTATGCAAACATCGGCGATGTCGTTGTCGCTTCCGTTAAGAAAGCAACACCCGGCGGCGTTGTGAAAAAGGGCGACGTCGTCAAGGCTGTCATCGTGCGCTCCGCTAAGGGGATCCGCAGAGATGACGGCACCTATATCCGCTTTGACGAGAACGCAGCGGTCATTATCAAGGAAGATAAGACCCCGCGCGGTACCCGTATTTTCGGACCGGTCGCAAGAGAGCTGAGAGAGCATGACTATGTCAAGATCCTCTCCCTCGCACCGGAAGTTCTTTGATCGGAGGTGCTGACAGTGAGCAAGGTACACGTAAAGAAGGGCGACACCGTTCGCCTGCTGGTCGGCGATCCGGTTGACAAGTACACCGATCCCGAGAAGAAGACCATCCGTACCGGCAAGGTGCTGGAGGTCAGCCCGTCTGAGGGCAAGGTCATCGTTGAGGGCATCAACATGATCACCAAGCACGTCAAGCCGACCAGAGTCGGTCAGCAGGGCGGTATCGTGAAGGCTGAGTCCCCGATCTACGCCTGCAAGGTGCAGCTCATCTGCCCGAAGTGCGGCAAGCCCACCAGAGTGGGTCACGCATTTGAGCAGAAGGGCGACAAGAAGGTCAAGGTCCGCGTCTGCAAGAAGTGCAACGCAACATTTGAGTAAAGGAGAACGATGATGGCTAGAATGAAAGATTACTATGTCAGCACCGTCGCTCCGGCGCTGATGAGCAAGTTCGGTTACAAGAATGTCATGCAGATCCCGCGTCTCGATAAGGTCGTCATCAATGTCGGCGCCGGCGAGGCAAAGGAGAATGCAAAGGCAATCGACGCGATCATGGGAGATCTTTCCCTGATCACCGGTCAGCGTCCGGTCGTCTGCCGCGCGAAGAAGTCCGTTGCGAACTTCAAGCTCCGCGAGGGCATGCCGATCGGCGTCAAGGTCACGCTCCGCGGCGAGAAGATGTGGGACTTCGTCGATAAGCTCTTCAACATCGCTTTCCCGCGCGTCCGCGACTTCCGCGGCATCAATCCCAACTCCTTCGACGGCAAGGGCAACTACTCCACCGGCATCAAGGAGCAGCTCATCTTCCCGGAGATCGAGTACGATAAGATCGACAAGGTCCGCGGCATGGACATCAACTTCATCACCACGGCTGCCACCGACGAAGAGGCAAAAGAGCTGCTGACGCTGCTCGGCGCACCGTTCGCGAAGTAATAGGAGGCAAAGATGGCAAAGAAATCTATGATCTTGAAGCAGCAGAAGCCTGCAAAGTTCTCTACGAGAGCATATAACAGATGCAAGATCTGCGGCAGACCTCATGCATATCTCAGAAAGTTCGGCATCTGCCGTATCTGCTTCCGTGAGCTTGCGCATGACGGTCAGATCCCCGGTGTGAAGAAAGCAAGCTGGTAAACTCAGAGAAAAGGAGGTCATCGGTATGCAAATTTCCGATACCATTGCGGATCTGCTCACGCGCATCCGCAACGCGAATACCGCAAAGCACGCCACTGTTGACGTTCCTGCTTCCAACATGAAGAAGGCGATCACTCAGATCCTTACCGATGAGGGCTATGTCAAGAGCTTTCAGATCATCGAGGACGGCAAGCAGGGCATTATCCGTATCACCCTGAAGTATGACGAGAACAGAACTCCCGTGATCAGCGGCCTCCGCCGCATCTCCAAGCCGGGTCTGCGTATTTACAGCTCCTGCGAGGATATGCCGAAGGTCAGAAAGGGTCTCGGCATCGTGATCGTTTCGACTTCCAAGGGCGTCATGACCGACAAGAAGGCAAGAGAGCTCAATGTCGGCGGCGAGGTTCTCGCATACGTTTGGTAATTAAAGGAGGAAACGCAAATGTCTAGAATCGGAAGAATGCCGATCGCGATTCCTGCCGGCGTCACCGTTACGGTTGACGATACCAACCTCGTGACCGTGAAGGGTCCGAAGGGCGAGAATCAGTATCGCGCAAATGCAACCATGCAGGTTACCGTTGAGGACGGCGTCGTCAAGGTCGCACGTCCCGACGACAGCAAGGAGAACCGTGCGCTCCACGGTCTCACCAGAACACTGATCGCAAACATGATCTTCGGCGTGAATACCGGTTTCAGCAAGACCCTCGTCATCGAGGGCGTCGGCTACCGTGCCAAGAAGGACGGCAAGAAGCTCGTCATGAACCTTGGCTATTCGCACGATGTTGTCATGCCTGAGATTGACGGCATTACCATTGATGTGCCGAACCCGAACACTGTCATCGTGAACGGCTGCGACAAGCAGAAGGTCGGTCAGTTCGCGGCAGAAGTCCGCGAGAAGCGTCCGCCTGAGCCTTACAAGGGCAAGGGTATCCGCTATGACGGCGAGCACATCATCCGCAAGGAAGGCAAGGCCGGTAAGGGCAAGAAGTAAGGGAAAGGTGAATTGCTATGGTAAAGAAAATTGACAGCAACAAAGCCCGCCTCAAGAGACACGCAAGAGTCCGTGCGAAGATCTCCGGTACTGCCCAGCGTCCGAGACTGAGCGTCTATCGCTCGACCAAGCATATCTATGCACAGCTGATCGACGATGTTGCAGGTGTGACCCTCGCAGCAGCGTCCAGCCAGGACAAGGGCTTTGCTGAGAACGGCGGCAATAAGGAGGGCGCCCGTGCAGTCGGCGCTGCTATCGCAAAGAAGGCAGCTGACAAGGGCATCACCACGGTCGTCTTTGACCGCGGAGGCTACCTCTATCACGGCAGAATCTCTGAGCTCGCAGACGCCGCCCGCGAGAACGGGCTGCAGTTCTAAATAAAGGAGGGACTTTCATTGGCACTGATTGATGCAACCAACATGGAGCTGATGGAGCGTGTCGTCTCCATCAACCGTGTCAGCAAGACCGTCAAGGGCGGCCGTATCATGAAGTTCTCGGCACTCGTTGTCGTGGGCGACGGTAACGGCACTGTCGGCTTCGGTCTTGGCAAGTCCGGCGAAGTGCCGGATGCGATCCGCAAGGGTATTGAGGACGCAAAGAAGAATCTCGTCAAGGTCACCCTCCGCGGCACTACCATTCCGCATGAGGTCATCGGCAAGTTCGGCGCGGGCAGAGTGCTCATGATGCCGGCAGCTCCCGGTACCGGTGTGATCGCAGGCGGCCCTGTCCGTGCGGTCATTGAGATGGCTGGTATTCAGGATATCCGTACCAAGAGCCAGCGTTCCAATAACCCCTGCAACGTCGTCCGTGCAACCATCGCAGGTCTCTGCGAGTGCACCGATGCAAAGGCAGTTGCTGCAAAGCGCGGCAAGTCCACTGCTGAGATCTTCGGCAAATAATTATAGTAGTTAGGAGTGAGCCCGCATGGCTAAGAAAGTAGAGCTCGCAAAGAGCCTGATCGGCAGAAAGCAGGATCAGATCGCAACCGCTCATTCGCTTGGGCTCCGCAAGATCGGCGATGTCACCGTACAGCCCGATAATGCGGCAACTCAGGGTAAGATCCAGAAAATTTCCCACCTCGTGAAGGTGACGGAAGCATAATTGAAGCAAGGAGGTGCAACAATTGAAGCTTCATGAATTGACACCCGCAGCAGATTCCAACCGTCCTGTGAAGCGCATCGGCAGAGGCCACGGCTCCGGCAGCGGCAAGACCGCAGGCAAGGGCCACAAGGGTCAGAATGCCCGTTCCGGCGGCGGCGTCAGAATCGGCTTTGAAGGCGGCCAGATGCCCCTTGCAAGACGCATCCCGAAGCGCGGCTTCAACAACCACTTCGCAGTCCGCTACACCATCGTCAATGTCGGCGACCTCAATGAGAAGTTCGTCGCAGGCGCAACTGTCAACGAGGAGACCCTCATCGCAGCAGGTCTTGTCAAGAAGATCGAGAACGGCGGTATCAAGGTCCTCGGCGACGGCGAGCTCAGCATCGCGCTGACCGTTCAGGCAGCGAAGATCACAGCCTCCGCACAGGAGAAAATCGAGAAAGCAGGCGGGAAGGCTGAGGTGATGTAATCGTGTTCAAAACACTGAAAACGGCTTGGGGTATCCCAGAGATCCGCAAAAAGATGCTTTTTACACTGTTCATCATCGTCATCTTCCGTCTTGGTTCCGCAATCACGGTCCCGTTCCTCGATACAACGGTGATCAGCCAGTGGATGAGCGAGAAGGCAAGCAACGGTAACTTCCTTGAGTACCTGAATATCCTCTCGGGCGGCGCGCTTTCCAAGGCGACCATGTTCTCCCTCGGCGTCACACCGTTCATCAACGCAAGCATTATCATCCAGCTCCTGACCTACGCACTCCCGCCGCTGGAACGTCTCCAGCAGGAGGGCGAGGACGGCAGAAAGAAGCTCAATCAGATCACATCGTTTGTAGCGCTCGGTCTGTCCGCCTTCATGGCAGTGGCTTATTACCTCACGCTGAAGGGCAGTGCCGGTGCGGTGAAGTACACCTCCGGCGCAGCAGGCGTGTTCGCAATGTTCGTCATCGTTATCTCCTTTATGGCGGGCTCCTCGCTCGTCATCTGGCTGGGCAACCGCATCAATGAAAAGGGCATCGGCAACGGCGTCTCGATGATCCTCTTTGCAGGTATCGTCGCCCGTATCCCGGTGGACCTCGGACAGATGTATGAGCTCATCAAGACAAAGGAAGGCGCAAACCAGAACTTCATCAAGATCGTCATTTATCTGCTGATCTTTGTTGCAATGGTCATTGCGATCGTCTTCTTCAACGAAGCAGAGCGCCGCATCCCGGTGCAGTACGCAAAGCGCGTCGTCGGCAGAAAGCAGTACGGCGGTCAGAATACGCATATTCCGATCAAGGTCTGCATGTCCGGCGTTATGCCCATCATCTTCGCAATGAGCTTCATGTCGCTCCCGTCGATGTTCACCATCTTCAAGGAGCCGGTCAAGCAGATCACCGAAGAGACCACGGGCGGCGAAAAGTTCTACTACTACTTCGTCAACTTCTTCAGCACCCGCAGCTATTCCTACGCAGCGATCTATTTCGTCCTGATTCTCCTGTTCAACTGGTTCTATGTTCAGATCTCGTACAATCCGGTCGAAATGGCAAATAACCTGCGTCAGTCGAACGGCGGTATCCCCGGCATCCGTCCGGGCAAGCCGACCTCCGACTACATTCAGAGAGTCCTCTCCAAGATCTCTCTGGTCGGTGCAGTGTTCCTCGGTGTCGTCGCGATCTTCCCGATCATCTTCCTGAATATCACCAAGATCGACGTCTCGTCGATGGGCGGTACCTCGATCCTGATCGTTGTCAGCGTCGCGATCGAAACGGTCAGAACACTCGAATCTCAGCTGATGATGCGTCATCATCCGGGATTCCTGAGATAATCCGAATCAACAGTTACAGAAGGAGGCCAGCAGTATGAACCTGATTCTTTTGGGCGCACCCGGCGCCGGAAAGGGCACACAGGCGGAGGCAATCTCCGCGAAGCTCGGGATCCCGCAGATCTCGACCGGCAATATGCTCCGTGAGGCTGTGAAGAACGGCACGGAGCTGGGTCTCAAGGCAAAGGCGGCGATGGAGAGCGGCGCACTCGTCTCTGACGAGATCGTCATCGGCATCCTCAAGGACCGCATCGCTGAGCCCGATGCCGCAAACGGCTTTATCCTCGACGGCTTCCCCCGCACGGTCGCACAGGCTGAGGCGCTCGATGCAATGGGCGTTCAGATCGACAAGGTGCTGGAGATCTATGTGCCGAACGAGCGCATCATCGCCAGAATGTCCGGCAGACGTGTCTGCGAAGGCTGCGGCGCTTCCTATCATGTGGAGTATAAGCCCACTGCTGTCGAGGGCGTCTGCGATGCCTGCGGCGGCAAGACCGTCCAGCGCAAGGACGATGCGCCGGAGACGGTTCTCGAGAGACTCAGCGTCTACGAGGAGAAGACCGCTCCGCTCAAGGGCTACTACGAAAAGACCGGCAAGCTCGTGACCGTCACAGGTCAGGAGGAGGTCGCGGATACCAGAAAACTCGTATTCGAGACCCTCGGCATTGAAGGCTGAGGCGCAAGATGGTATCTATTAAAAGCGCATCTGACATTCAGAAAATGCTGGAGGCGGCAAAGATCGCTGCGGAAGCGCTCAATGTCGTCGAGACAAAGCTCCGCCCCGGCATGACAACAAAGGAAATTGATAAAATCGTTCACCAGGTGATTACCTCACACGGCGCAAAGCCGAGCTTTCTGGGCCTTTACGGATTCCCCGGCAGCGCCTGTGTGTCGGTGAATGAGGAGGTCATCCACGGGATCCCCGGCAGCCGTCGGGTCGAGGAGGGTGACATCGTCAGCGTCGATCTGGGCGCGTTTTACAAGGGCTTTCATTCCGATACCTGCTTCACCTTCCCGGTCGGGCAGGTCGCGGATGACGTAAAGAAGCTGCTCGAGGATACAAACGCGAGCCTTTACGAAGCCATAAACGCTGCACAGGTCGGAGCGCGGCTGGGCGATGTTTCCCACACGGTCGAGGCTTACTGCCGCGAGCGCGGTTACGGCATTGTCCAGAATTACTGCGGTCACGGCATCGGCAGGGAGGTTCATGAGGATCCGGAAGTGCCGAATCACGGCAGAGCAGGCCACGGCATGCGCCTCGTTGAGGGCATGACGATCTGCATTGAGCCGATGATCAATATGCACGGCGACGGTGTTCACACCATGCCGAACCAGTGGACGGTTGTCACAGACAACGGCTGCTGGGCTGCACACTTCGAGCACGAGATCCTTATTACCGAAAACGGTCCTGTGATCCTCACAAAACGCTGACAGGAGGCGAGCGCCATGGAGAGATGGCAGTGCCAGCCCGGCATGATCGTTCGTGCATCCGCAGGCAGAGATGCCGGCAGATTCTTCCTCGTCACGGCACTTTGCGGCGCAGATCTCTGGCTCGCAGACGGTGAGCGGCGGACGCTCAGCCGCCCGAAGCGCAAGAATCCCGCCCACGTGCACCCCACCAGGCAGACACTCCCGCTCGAAGGTCTCACGGACCGTGCGCTCCGCACGGCGCTGAAGCCTTTGAACGATGCAGTGTCCGCTCCGCAATCGAAACACAATCAAATCCGCTAGGAGGTCATCGACGATGTCGAAGCAGGATGTAATTGAAGTAGAAGGCGTGGTCATTGATGCCCTGCCGAATGCAATGTTCAAGGTCGAACTCCAGAACAACCATGTGATCCTTGCGCATATTTCCGGCAAGCTGAGAACGAACTATATCCGAATCGTCCCCGGTGACCGCGTAACCGTCGAGATGTCGCCCTACGATCTGACAAAGGGCAGAATCACATGGAGAGCGAAATAATTTCGTTCCCTGAGACAAGGAGGTATTTCCCATGAAAGTCAGACCTTCCGTGAAGCCCATCTGCGAAAAGTGCAAGGTCATTAAGCGCAAGGGCAAAGTCATGATTATTTGTGAAAACCCGAAGCATAAGCAGCGTCAGGGCTGATAACCCTGAGCATATGGAGGTGTAATAAGGAATATGGCTAGAATCGCTGGTGTGGACCTCCCGAAGAATAAGCGCGTTGAGATCGGTCTCACGTATATCTTCGGTATCGGCCGTACAACGGCTACCAAGATTCTGAAGGAAACCGGCATCAATCCGGATACCAGAGTCAAGGATCTCACCGAAACCGATGTCGCAGCACTCCGTGCGTACATTGACGCAAACTGCATCGTCGAGGGCGACAAGCGCCGCCAGGTCGCGATGGACATCAAGCGCCTTGTCGATATCGGCTGCTACCGCGGTGTTCGCCACCGTAAGGGTCTGCCTGTCAGAGGACAGCGCACAAAGACCAACGCCAGAACGCGCAAGGGTCCGGCAAAGACCATTGCGAATAAGAAGAAGTAAGGAGGGGCTGCATTTTGGCACAGCAGAAGAAGAAAGTCAGCACGATCAGACGCCGCAGAGAGCGCAAGAACATCGAAAACGGCGCAGTGCATATTCAGTCTACGTTCAATAACACCATCGTGACCATCACCGATACGCAGGGCAATGCGATCTCTTGGGCATCCGCTGGTGAGCTGGGCTTCCGCGGCTCGAAGAAGTCGACTCCGTTCGCAGCACAGAGCGCTGCTGAGACCGCTGCGAGAGCGGCAATGGAGCACGGTCTCAAGTCCGTCGAGGTCTATGTCAACGGTCCCGGCTCCGGCAGAGAGGCTGCAATCCGTGCGCTTCAGACTGTCGGCCTCGAGGTTCGCATGATCAAGGATGTGACCCCGATCCCGCACAACGGCTGCCGTCCTCCGAAGAGAAGACGTGTATAATCATCTGGAGGTGAATGAAGATGGCGTTACAGAAAGAACCGATCATGAAGAAGTGCAGAACGCTGGGCATCAGCCCGGGCGTGATGGGCGTCTCCAAGAAGGAATCTAACCGTTTCAAGAATGCAAACAACCGCAAGAAGATCTCTGAGTACGGTCTCCAGCTCCGCGAGAAGCAGAAGCTGAAGTTCATCTACGGCATGCTCGAGAAGCAGTTCAGACACTACTTCGAGCTCGCAAACAAGATGGAGGGCAAGACCGGTGATAACCTCATCACCCTGCTCGAGTCCAGACTCGATAATGTTGTCTTCCGTATGGGTCTGGCACTCACCAGACGCGAGGCAAGACAGCTCGTTGCGCACGCACACTTCACCGTCAACGGTCAGAAGGTCAATATCGCTTCTTACCGTGTCAAGGTCGGCGATGTGATCGCACTGCGCGAGAAGGACAGAACCTCTGAGAAGTTCAAGGCGACTGTCGAGGCAACCGCAGACAGAGTGGTACCGCTCTGGCTCGAAGCTAAGAAGGACGATTTCTCGGCGACTGTTGTTCGTATGCCCGCTGCTGAGGACATCGAATACGAAGCACAGACGCACCTCATCGTTGAGTTGTACTCGAAGTAATCGCATAACGGCATACGCGGCGATACTGCCGCGATCCCGTTCCACTACTGAAGATTGCACAACAGGAGGGTATATATGCTGAAAATCGATAAGCCGGAAATCGTTACCGAGGAAATGCATGCCGACGGCAAGTACGGAAGATTCGTGATCTCTCCGCTCCCCAGAGGCTACGGCATCACCATCGGCAACAGTCTCAGAAGAATTCTGCTCTCCTCTCTGCCCGGTGTGGCAGTCTATGCCGTCAAAATCGAGGGTGTTCATCCCGAGCTCTCAACCATCCCCGGTGTCAAGGAGGATGTCACTGAAATCATCCTTGCAATCAAGGGTCTGACAGCGAAGCTGCAGGGAGACAGTCCCAAGACCATCTATATTGACGCCCAGGGTGAATGTGAGGTCACCGCTGCTGATATCCGCACGGATTCCGAGGTCGAGATCCTGCCGCCGTATCCGCACATCGCGACGGTCGGCAAGGGCGCGAAGCTCGAAATGCAGATCATGCTGGATAAGGGCAGAGGTTATGTCTCCGCGGAGCGCAACAAGCAGAACAGACAGAATCTGCCGCTTGATGTGATCACGGTTGACAGTATCTACACGCCGGTTTTGAAGGTCAATTATAAAGTCGAGGATACACGCCTCGGTCAGGTCACGGATTACGACAAGCTGACGATTGATGTCTGGACAGACGGCACGATCTTTGCGAACGATGCACTGTCTCAGGCAGCAAGTCTTCTGACGGAATATCTCCAGCTCTTTATCAATCTCTCTGATGAGAAGATCTCTGAGCCCGTCTTGCAGGATGCAAGCGACGGCGGTCAGGAGAAGAAGCTCGAGACGACCATCGAGGAGCTGGAGCTGTCGGTTCGTTCCTTCAACTGCCTGAAGCGTGCCGGCATCAACACCGTTGCTGATCTGATCAGCCGGTCTGAGGACGAGATGATGAAGGTCAGAAATCTCGGCAGAAAATCGTTTGAAGAGGTCAAGGAGAAGCTGAGATCGCTCGGCTTTGACCTGAGCTCTGACGACAACGAATAATTCCCGATTTCGGCGTTCACAGGTTCGAGTGCCGGATGGATTTACAAAGGAGTGAAACACAATGGCAGGTTCCAGAAAGCTCGGCAGAGCTACGGATCACAGAAAGGCGATGCTTCGCGGCATGGTAACCTATCTGCTGGAGAACGGGCAGATCGAGACCACGGTTTCGAGAGCAAAGGAAGTCCGTTCGATGGCGGAGAAGATGATTACCATTGCGAAGGGCGCACAGAGCGGCGACGCAGCTGCCGACCTGCACAACAAGCGTCAGGTTTTTGCTTACGTCACCAAGGAGAGCGTTGCGAAGAAGCTCTTTGACGAGATCGCACCGCGTTACGCTGAGCGCAGCGGCGGTTACACCCGTATCGTGAAGATCGGACCGCGCCGCGGCGACGCAGCAGAGATGGCACTGATTCAGCTCGTCTGATTCATGCTGAATAAGAAACGCACCGAGGGAAACTTCGGTGCGTTTTTGCATATGGAGACCGAAAAAGCCCTTCCGAAAAAATTTCCGGAAGGGCTTGACAATTCTTGCTGAAAATGGTATAATGATATATTGCACGGGATGCCTGCAATCGAAACACTATCCCACAATATATATTATATCATACTTTTCTCCGCTTGTCAAGCCCGCCCGCCGATATTTATGGAAAAACAGAAAGGAGCGCGATCCGCATGGACTTTTCTCTCATGCTCACCCCGCAGAAAAATGAGCTTCAGCTCGCCGAAAACCGCAATGCCATCCTTGCGACGAATCATCTCGCCTTCACCCTCTACGGTATGCAGCTCACGGAGGAGGAAGCGGAAATGATTGTCGAGGCGGGCAATCATGCGATGGACGAGGAGGAACTCGCGGAATTCGGCAGCGGAATCGTGCCGCGGCTGGTGCACTGGTTCCTGCCGACGGGCTATCTCGGATATCACTACGCAGAAAAGCTCGCCGCAATCTCCGAAGCCTTCTATCACCTCAAGGGCAGGCTGCATGCGATCTGCGAAAATGCCGGAGAAACAGGCATCATGCTCTCTGACAATGCGATCATTTATTACATGTATATCCTCTTTGTGAGCCCGAACTGCGCCGGAGATATTGACATGATGGCGGAGCAGGCGGAGCAGATTGTCTGCGGGACGATGCAGCGCCTGCTGAATCTGCGTGCAAAGCAGCGCAAGGCGAAGCGTAATGTGCTGGCGGGTGACAGGGATCAGAATGCGCTCTACGCGGATCTGCTGGAGGATGAATTCGGCGAAAGCGATCTGGAGCGCCGCTCTGCCGATGAGCGCTATGCGGATATTTACAGCACGGCGATCGAATCGCTGATGTATCTGTGCGACCCGGGAGAGGATGATGACGGCGGCGAAATGGATGCGTATACACACGGCACCTTCGCGGAGGAGCTCGAGGCGGCGTTCCAGCGGAATCCGGCATTGCTGATTCCTGCGCCGCAGCGGGAGGCTGAGTGGGACAGCATGGCGGAGGAATGGGAGGAAGCGGACGAAGCGGCTGCGAAGGCTGCGGAAGCTGCACTGCGCAGATTGAGAGAGGAGCCGAAGCATGGATCTGACAATCAGAAATGAGAAGCCGGCGTTTTCGCATCATGATTACACGATGCAGCTTGTGCAGCATGAGATGCAGCAGGGGACGCTCAGCGAAGCGCGCCAGACGGAGCTGCGCACTGTGCTCACGGAGGCTGCCGCGGAACGTGCCGCGCAGTTTACAGGCGGGCGCAGCACAACTGTCAGCCGCAGGCAGGCGGAGAAATTCTATGCGGCGGTGCTTTTTCAGCTGGATGCCGCACTGCTTGCTTACGGGAATGACGATGCGGCGCGCAATGCCCTCCGCGTTACGCCGGTCCCGAAGCTGATGGAAGCGGGCGCACAGCGCATCCTGACGCTCTATGAGGAAGCGAAAGCGGATTTCCGTGAGGCGTATACGCTGACATCGCCCTTCCAGACCTCCTTTTTCCACGATCTGCTCTCGGGATTTCAGCGCTTCACTACGAAATACGATGCGCGCTTCCATGCGAAGGAGGTGCGGGAATATGTCGAATTCTGCTACCCGCTGCTGGGCGGTCAGATGCCCGATGAAGACGGTCTCATCGCGGTGCATGCCTATTACCGTGCGCTGCGGCTGGAAGGCGAATTTCTGCGGATATTCCCGATTACGGCAGTGCAGGGGCTTATGAAGCGCTATGCGGCGCGGTTTCTCACAACGCCGGAGATGATCGCGGAAAACATCGCAGAGCTGGTCTTCCGGCACTGGATCACCGGCGCGCTGACCGGGACGGCAGGGGAGGATCCGCTGGCGATCCCGCAGGAGGCGGCAGAGATCCTGACGGCGCAGTATGCCGGGCGGTCTGTGAACGATCTGCACAGCGCGATGCTTGACGCGGCTGCCGCGCTTCCCGGCACCCCCGGGGACGGCGGGATGCAGATGTATGTGCATGACGCACTGCCCTTCCTTGCCGATGAGCTGCACAGCCATATTGAGAAGGGCAGTCTGAACGGCTGGCTCAAAACAGTCTAAGCGCAGTTTCGGCGTATTTTCATCTAATAATATGCCGATTTGATTGACATGCACGGCTCCGGGTGTTATAATAGACATATAGCAACATAAAGGAGCTTGACATTCAAGGATGGCAAAAGGAAAACGCAAGAAAAGACAAATCAGACCTTTGCGGGTCGGTGCAGCAATGCTGGTTTTGTTCGCACTGGTGATCGCATTGAAAAATGTGAAAGCCGAACAGCCGCAGCCCGCCGGACCCGTGCAGAAGGATGCTGCGGCGTCGGTTTCGCAGGAAAGCAGCATCACAGAAGCGGTGATTCCGGATTCTGCGGTGCAGCCTCCCGCAGAAAAGGAGCCGCTGCGCGTTGTATATGTGACCTTCGATGACGGGCCGTGCACTCACACGCCGCAGGTGCTTGATATTCTCGACCGATACGGCGTGAAGGCGACATTTTTCACTGTCGGCTGTTATGTGGAGAAATACCCGGAGCATGCGGCGGAGATCGTGCGGCGCGGCGAGACGATTGGCTGCCACTCCTACACGCATGACTATGCGCAGTGCTATGCCTCGGCGGATGCGTTTCTGAACGAGGTTACGCGCTGGGAGCAGGCGGTCACTGCGGCGTGCGGCGCGGTGCCGGAGCGGGAATGCCTGCGCTTCCCCGGCGGCTCGCGGACGCATTACGCGGACAATGTGCGTGACGGCATCAAGGACGGCTTGCGGCAGAGGGGCATTCACTGGTACGACTGGAATGCCGGCGACAATGACAAGTGGCTCGCGGGCAATACGCAGGAGCTCCCGAAAACGGAGTATTTTCGGCAGTCTTACCGCGCATGTATGAAATGGTTTGACGATATGCCGGAGGAGCCGGTCATTCTGCTGCTGCACGAGACAGAGGACGGCACGGTGCAGATTCTGCCGGAGATCCTTGAGGATCTGAAAGCGCGCGGATATGTATTTCGCACGCTGGATCAGCACCCGAGCTGGGAAACGCCGGGGACATAGGAATCAGCAAGCAACTTTTCATACAGATACCCATACAGAAGTTTTGCCCCGAAGCATTTGAAAGCGCTTCGGGGCATTTTTCGATTTGACTGTGAAGGAAATCATAATTGCGCAGAGCAGATTTCAGCGCTCAGCGGCATTTTGCAGAATCTCCGCGACATATATCCTACAATACCCTTTCCTTATCTTTCCTTTCTCTGTATCGGTACTCCGTCAATGTAAATGTCACTGACAGGGGGATGGGAGATCAGGAAAGCGGGGGCGCGGGGGCGAAAACCTAAGGGGGAAGGGGGATGTGAGCGTAGCGAATCTCCCCCTTTCTCCTTGGGTTGTCACCCCCGATTCCGGCGCTCCGCTGCGCGGTTCAGCGGCATTTTGCAGAATCACCTCGACATACATCCTATAATACCCTTTCCCTATCTCTTCTCTCTCCGTTTCGGTACCCCGTCAATATAAATGACACTGACAGGGGATGGGGGATCAGAAAAGCGGGGGCGCGATTGCTTTCGTTACGATTCACAGCGTTAAAGCGTTACATCGTGAAACCTTTGTGCAGTTTACCTCTTGCATTTTTGCCGCATATGTGTTATAATATAGCTAATCACTGGGAAAGGGTGCGTAAGCAAATGAACCGCAAAGCTGCTTCTTATTTCAGCTATCGATTTTACGGCTTTATCTATGATGCAGATAAGGTCTCCTTTGGCTTGGCTGAAATTTGTGCGGCATAAGATGAGATCGCTGGTGCGCACGCCACGATCCGATCTATGACAACGACGCGCTGACAGTCAAACCGGCTGGCAGCGCGATTTTTATTGCAGGAGGAACAGCAATGATCGTCATTTTGAAGCCGAATCCGAATCAGGCGCAGCTCGACAGCCTGATCGCCTGGCTTGAGGAAAAGCAGATTCAGATTCACAAGAGCGTGGGCACGAGCAGAACGATCCTCGGGCTGGTCGGCGACACGGCAGCCATCGACGCGAATCTGATCAATGCGCTCGATATCGTGGAGGATGTCAAGCGCGTGCAGGAGCCCTATAAGCATGCAAACCGGGAGTTTCACCCCGAGGATACCGTCGTATCGGTCGGCGGCGTGCAGATCGGCGGCGGCAGCTTCGCGATGATCGCAGGCCCCTGCACGGTCGAAAGCGAGGCGCAGATCATTGCCATCGCACGGCAGGTGAAGGAAACCGGCGCGGATATTCTCCGCGGCGGCGCATTCAAGCCGCGTACCTCCCCCTATGCTTATCAGGGACTCGGCGCGGAAGGCATCGCGCTGCTGAAGGCCGCACGGCAGGAGACGGGTCTGCCGATCGCGGCGGAGATCACCGAAACGGCACAGCTTCCGCTCTTTGCCGACGTCGATCTGATTCAGATCGGTGCACGCAATATGCAGAATTTTGCGCTGCTGAAGGCGCTCGGCACACAGGAAAAGCCGGTTATGCTGCTGCGCGGGCGTGACGCAAGCTATGAGGAATGGCTCATGTCGGCGGAATATATCATGTCCTCCGGCAATCCGAATGTGATTCTCTGCGAGGGCGGCATCCGCACCTTTGAGCCCTCTGCGCGCAATCTGCTCGACCTCACGGCGATTCCGATTCTGCGGCGGCTCACGCATCTGCCGATCATCGCGGACCCGAGCCACGCGGTCAGCCGTGCCTGGCTGGTGCCGCAGATCGCACCGGCGGCAGTTGCAGCGGGTGCCGACGGTCTGAGCCTGGAGGTGCATCACGACCCGGAGCATGCGGTCATGGACGGGCCGCAGTCGGTGAACCCGGAGACCTTTGCGGCGATTGCAAAGCGGGCACGCGCACTGCACGCATATCTCGCAGATGCGTAAGAATCCGATATGATGACAAACAGACAGCTGCTTGACACTGCGCTCAGGCAGTCGGCGATCGACATGTGCTGTGCACCAGAGGATTTCCTGCGGGAGACGCCGGTGACCGTGCGTGCGCAGAAATCGGACGGCGCGAGGAAATATCTGCCGCAGCCGGCGGAATTCAGCATGGTCAGCTACGGGCACAACATTGTCGCGGCGACCGCTGAAGCATATGCGGAGCTTGCGCGGGAATATGCGGCGAAGGTTCCGCTGGAATACTGGCTGGATGCGCCGTATATCCATGCGCTGGAAAAGCGCCTGCATGCGCACGGCTTATCGGTCTCGCGGACGGCGGAATACTGGCTGCCTGACCTCACAAGGCTTGAAGCGCTGCCCTCAATTTATGAAACGAAATTGCTCACGCAGGCGGATTTCGCGGAGCTCTACCGGCCGGAGTGGTCGAACGCGCTCTGCGAAAAGCGCCGGGAGCTCGATGTGCTCGGCGTCGGTGCTTATGACGGCGGCAGGCTGATCGGACTTGCGGGCTGCTCGGCAGACTGCGGTGAGATGTGGCAGATCGGCGTGGATGTGCTGCCGGAATACCGCAGAAAATACATCGCTGCGGCACTGACCTCACAGCTTGCGGCAGAGATCCTGAAACGCGGAAAAGTTCCGTTCTACTGCTGCGCGTGGTGCAATCTGGCATCGGCGCGGAATGCGGTGCGGAGCGGATTCAGTCCTGCGTGGACAGAGCTGCACGCGGAGAAATCGGACAATATTGCGTTCGACATACAGATAGGAGCGGAAGGATGAATATTGCAGTCATCGGCTTGGGACTGATCGGCGGTTCCTATGCAAAATCAACGAAATCACGCACATTACATACGGTCTACGGCTATGACCTTGACCAGGAGGTCATGATGTTTGCACGCATGACCGGCGCAATGGACAAGGCGCTCACGGATGAGCTGCTCGAAACCTGTGACCTTGTGATTGTGGCGCTCAGACCGGGCGCAGCGATCGCGTGGACAAAGGCGCATGCGGAGGTGCTCGGGCGCGGAAAATGCACGGTTGTGGACATCTGCGGCGTCAAGCGTGCAGTCTGCACGGAGATGGGCGCACTCGCGGAGCAGTACGGCTACTATTACATCGGCGGGCATCCGATGGCGGGTAAGGAGACCGGCGGATTTGTCAACTCAACGGATTCGCTGTTTGACGGTGCTTCGATGATCCTGACGCCCGATGCGCGGACAGATCTCAATATGCTGGAGCTGCTGAAAAACTATTTCACCGACATCGGCTTTGCGCATCTCACCTTTTCAACGCCCGACGAGCACGACCGCATCATCGCCTATACCTCGCAGCTTGCGCACATTGTCTCGGGCGCCTATGTCAAGTCGCCGACCGCACAGAAGCGCCGCGGATTCTCGGCGGGCAGCTTCCGCGACCTGACCCGCGTGGCACGCCTGGACGAAAATATGTGGACAGAGCTGATGCTCGACAACCGGGAATATCTTGCGGAGGAGCTCCGCATCCTGATCGACAACCTGAAGCCATATCTCGAAGCACTCGAAAACAACGACGCGGATGCGCTGCGCGAATGCCTGAAGGAAGGCAGAATCGCAAAGGCATCGGCGGGCGGCAACTGATCGGAGGAAAGATGAAAACAGGAACGAAAGTGTTTCTCGGCATCGTC
Organism: Oscillospiraceae bacterium; assembly: GCA_016291435.1. GTDB lineage: Bacteria > Bacillota > Clostridia > Oscillospirales > Ruminococcaceae > Firm-04. The sequence continues at coordinate 23,311 of JAEEXH010000003.1, read as the reverse complement.
GGCGGAGTGCTCGCCGCCGTGCTGCTGCTCTGGGCAATCGTCCCGACACTGCCGGTCTATCTGCTCATCAAGCATAAGATCGACCCGGAGATTCTGAACAAGACGCTGATCGCAGCGCCGTATACGGATCTGGAGATCCCGTCTGATTATCAGCGGATCTCGGAGCGCGGTCTGAGCATCTCCTTGCCGGCAGATATGAAGCCGAAGGAAACGGAGTCGAAATCCCTGCGCGCGTACAGATCCGACGCGGGCTGGGCCATTATCTTTATCAATCACGACGATGATCCCGAGGGGTTCCAGTTCATCGGCGGCGACGGCCTGTCGCAGAAGGATTATGACCGCTTTGTCAGCGCGATCAAACGGGAAAAGCCAGTCACGAATTATGACATGTATAATCTGATCCTGAACCTCACGCCGAAGGACATCAAGCTGACAAAACACGGCTCCTGGCGGCCGATCCTCCAGATGATGAACAGCAAGGAGCAGCTCTGGACGTCGATGGGCAGAGAGGGCTATCCGCTCGAAACAGCGCACGGCATCGGGTATTATACCCTCTACGGCGAGTCGAACGGAACCCGAAAGGATTACCGCATTCTGGTGGAGCTCTACGATAAGGAAGACAAAAACCGCTGTGCAAGCGCAATCATCAGTGCAGGCACGCTGGAAGACGCAGTCCGCATAGCGAATTCCGCAGATTTTGAACGGGATTATCAGCCGGAGGATAAGGATGAATAAACAGATTTTGACTACGCCGGAGGGCGAGACCTACCCGATCGTGACAGGCGCAGGGCTGCTGGATACCGTCGGTGAAACGCTTGCAGCGGAGATGAAGCCCTGCCGCGTGATGATCGTCTCGGATACGAATGTCGCGCCGCTCTATCTCGGCCGCGTGCAGAAATCACTCGCAGATGCGGGCTTTTCGGTATATACGCATGTTGTCGCGGCGGGCGAGGAGAGCAAATCCGTTTCGACCTTCGGCGCGCTGCTGGAAGCGTTCTGTGAGGCGCACATGACGCGCACGGACCTGGCGGTTGCGCTCGGCGGCGGTGTCATCGGCGACCTGACCGGCTTTGCGGCGGGCTGCTATCTGCGCGGGATCCGATTCGTGCAGATCCCGACCACGCTGCTTGCGGCAGTCGATGCGTCTGTCGGCGGCAAGACCGCAGTGAACCTTGCACACGGCAAGAATCTGGCTGGGCTCTTTCATCAGCCGATTGGAGTATATTGCGATGTGGATACGCTGAAAACGCTCCCCGCGCATGAGATTGCAGACGGCGGTGCGGAAGCGATCAAGCACGGCGTTCTGGATGATCCGGCACTGTTTTCAATCTACGAGACCGGAGATCCGGCATCGAGCTATGAGGAGATCATCGTGCGCTCTGTGATCTACAAATCGAAAATTGTCATGGAGGATCCGACGGAAAAAGGCGTGCGGAAGCTGCTGAATTTCGGTCACACACCGGCGCACGCGATCGAGCGGCTCAGCGATTTCGGCATCTCACACGGGCATGCAGTCGGCATCGGCATTGCAATGATGTCACGCGCAGCCGTGAAGCGCGGAATCCTTCAAAAAAGCGAACTTACGAGAATTCTGCATGCACTCGAGCGTGCGGATCTGCCAACCGTTTGCCCATATAAAGCACATGAAATGGCGGAGATCGCAGCGCTGGATAAGAAGGCGGCAGGCAGCGGAATCACAGTGATTTTGCCGGAGATGATCGGCAGATGCCGCATGGAGAAGATCGCGCTTTCCGATCTGGAAGCGCTGTTCGCAGACGGGCTGGAGGGGCAGGCATGAACGTCACTTGTTATCCGTCCGTGCTCTCAGGAACAGTCGCGGCGATTCCGTCCAAATCTGATCTGCACAGAAAGCTGATCTGTGCGGCACTCTCGGAAAACGGCGGCGCACTTCCGCTTCGGGAACCGTATTGCGACGATATTGCGGCGACGGTTCGATGCCTGCAAGCGCTCGGCGCAGTATTTCAGCAGACAACGGACCGCATCCTCATTACGCCGATCAAACAGCAGCCGCATGCAGACATGGACTGCGGAGAAAGCGGCTCGACGCTTCGCTTCCTGCTGCCGGTTGCGATGGCGGTATGCGGCGACATTGCTGTGACAGGGCACGGCAGACTGCCGGAGCGCCCGATCGGAACGCTGACGGATGCAATGTCCGTACATGGCGTACATTTTGACGAGACACATCTGCCGCTGCACGCAAATGGGAATCTGCGCGGCGGAGTGTATGAAATCGAAGGAAATGTCAGCTCGCAATTTTTAAGCGGGCTGCTGATGGCGCTTCCGCTGTGTCGGGAGGACAGCGAAATCCGGCTGACAACCGCGCTGCAATCTGCGGCCTATGTAGATCTGACGCTGCGCGTTCTGCGTGAGTTTGGTGCGGAAATATACGTATCAACAAAAGATTCACGTTTGTGCTATCACATTCGGGGGAAACAGAGACTGCATATGCCGGAAGGACTTTCCGTAGACGCAGACTGGTCGAACGCAGCATTTTGGCTCACAGCCGGAGCGGTACAGCAGGCGGAAAATGCAGCGGTTTGCGTCACAGGACTCGATACCGCATCGACACAGGGGGACCGGGCCATCCTTCGGATTCTGCGTGAGAGCGGCGCGGCTGTGCAGGAAAACGCTGCGGGATTGTCCGCTGCGAGAGGACAGAATCGCTACATTACGGAAGCGATGGACGCGATCCCCGACCTGCTGCCGATCCTTGCAGTGAAAGCGGCTGTATCGGAAGGAAACAGCGAATTTGTGAAAGCTGAGCGTCTCCGGCTGAAGGAGTCCGACCGATTGCAGTCAACTGCACAGATGCTCCGTGATCTCGGCGGAAATGTGGATGAGTATGCCGACGGACTGACCGTGTACGGCGGACAGCTTCGCGGCGGCACAGTCGATGCGCAAAACGATCACCGCCTGGTGATGGCTGCGGCGATTGCTGCGCTTTGCTGCCGGGAACCGGTTACGATTCTCGGTGCGGAAGCCGTAAATAAATCCTATCCGCAGTTTTTTGATGATTATATTGCACTCGGCGGGATAATTACAATTCCTGAGGGAGGAGCATAACAATGCGTCACATTGCGAGGCTTTCCGATACGGAATTTGAAACGGTGAGAACCATGTTCCGCGATGTATTCACAGCCCCGCCGTGGAACGATGACTGGAGCGATGAAAAACAGCTCACCGCTTATATTGAAGATCTCATGCTGAACCGAAATTCCTGCTGCATCGGATTGTATGAAAACGATGAACTGCTCGCAGTGTCGCTCGGCTCGATGATCCATTGGTGCAGCGGAACGGAATACTACATTTTTGAGCTTTTTGTTCGCCGCGGCATGCAGGGTGCAGGCATCGGTTCAGATTTTATAAAGCAGATCGTAGATCATGTGAAATCTATCGGTGTTACACATATTTTCCTTGCAACTGACCGGGACATGCCTGCGTACAAATTCTATCTGCGGAACGGCTTTGATGTACTGCAAAATCATGTATCACTCGTAAAACAATTCTGAGAGGTGAAACGATGGCGTCAGCATTTGGAGAGCGTCTGAAAATATCCGTTTTCGGCGAATCACACGGGGCAGGAATCGGCGCATTGGCGGACGGATTTCCCGCCGGATTTCCGATTGATACGGATGCACTGATGCGCTTTATGGAGCGGCGGCAGGGCGGCAGAAACGCGCTGTCAACCTCGCGCAAAGAGCCGGATGTCCCGGTGTTTGTATCAGGTGTGACCGACGGCAAAACAAACGGCTTCCCGTTGTGCATTCAGATTGCGAACACAAATACAAAATCTTCGGATTATAAGAATCTTGTGGATATACCGCGGCCGTCGCATGCAGATTACTCTGCCTATGTCAAGTGGCATGGCAACGCGGATATGCGCGGCGGCGGGCACTTCTCCGGGCGGCTGACTGCCCCGATTTGTGCTGCCGGCGGCATCGCAAAACAGATGCTTGCAAAGTGCAATATCCATGTCGGTGCGCATCTTCTGTCCGTCGAAGGCGTACAGGATGAGCGATTTTCGCTGTCTCCCGACGCTGCGCTGTTTGCACAGATTGCCGGGAAAATGTTTCCTGTGATCTCGGACGATGCCGGGCGTGCGATGCAGCAGGCGATTCTTGCGGCGCGTGAGGCGCAGGATTCCGTCGGCGGCAGGATTGAATGCGCCGTAACAGGCGTCCCTGCGGGGCTCGGTGACCCGATGTTTGACGGGATCGAAAACCGGCTTGCGCGTGTGCTGTTCGGAATACCGGCGGTGAAAGGCGTCGAATTCGGCGACGGTTTTGCACTTTCTGATATGCGCGGTTCTGCGGCAAATGATCCGTTCTGCATGGATGCGGGCAAGGTTGCCGCTGAGACGAACCGAAACGGCGGAATTCTCGGCGGAATCACGACCGGGATGCCTGTGCGCTTCACGGTCGGCATCAAACCGACGCCCTCCATATCGCAGAAACAGCGCTCCGTTTCGCTTTCTTCTCTTCAGAATGCGGAGCTTGAAATTCACGGCAGACATGACCCGTGTATTGCACAACGCGCCGTCCCGGTGATCGAGGCTTGTGCTGCGCTTGTAATGCTTGATGTGCTGCTTTGCAGCGGGTATGATTTGTCTGATATTGCGGAGGATTGAAATGCGCTGCAAAACAACATCTGTCATTATAACAGAGCGCCTGATTCTTCGCCCGTTCAATGAGAATGATCTTTCGGATATGGTGCAGTGGGCATCGGATCCTGCGGTGCAGACGGAATACGGTGAGCCTGTTTATCCTGACAAAGAAGCGGTCAGGGAGCTGCTGCACAAGTATCTTGCAGCGTATGCCGACCCCGATTATTACCGCTGGGCGATTCATCTCCGTGACACGGGAGAGGGTATCGGTCAGATCGGATTCTGCCGCGTTTACGATGATATTCGCACAGCGGAAATCGAATATTGCATTGCACAAAACCATTGGGGCAAAGGCTTTGCCGGAGAAGCGCTCCGCGGCGTAATCCGCTGGACATTTGCGGAGACCGACTTTGTGAGGCTCGAAGCATATGCACGCGAAGAGAATACGAAATCGGTTCGCGTACTTGAGAAATCCCTGCTGCATCCGACTGATACGGTGGAGCGCTTTCGCAGAGCGGGCGCTTTGCCGGAAGGTGAAAAATGCTTCTGCATTCTGAGAGAAGAAGCAATATTGTTATGATTTTTGTGCGCATATTTGTGCAGCGATTGTAATGCGTTTGTTCCGTCCGGAACCTCATCACGCATGAACCTTAACGGCTTACAAATAAAGGAGAAACCATATGAATTTACCAGAGATCAGAGAACAGCTCGACGGCGTTGACCGTCAGCTCCTCGAGCTGTTTTTGCAGCGCATGGCGCTGATTGACCAAGTCGCCGATGTGAAAAAGCGCGATCCTTCGCGTCCCCTCTATGACCCTGCACGCGAGCGTGAGATTCTGATGCGCGTGCGCGAAAATGCAGGCACGGAGTACGGTGACTATGCACACCAGCTCTGGCGCACGATGCTGGAGCTTTCCCGTGCGCGGCAGGCGGCACAGCTCATTCCCGCGACAAATGTTGCGGCGCGTGTGGCTGCGATGTGTGCGCAGGAGGAAGCCGTTTTCCCGCAGACAGGGCGCATTGCGGTCTCGGGCGTGGAGGGCTGCCACGCAGGTGCGGCGGCAGACAGGCTGTTCCCGCGCGGCAATGTCGTCTTCCTGGACGGATTTCGCGCAGTCGTGCAGGCGGTGCAGGCTGGGCTTTGTCAGTACGGCATTCTGCCCGTCGAGAACAGCTCATACGGATCTGTCCGTGCGGTGTATGACCTGCTTCGTGAGCCGGATATTACCATTGTCCGCTCCGTCCGGCTCCTGATCCGTCATGTATTGCTCGGGCAAAGTGACGCGGATATTTCGCAGATACGCACAATTTATACGCATGAGCAGGCGGCGGGACAGTGCAGCAAATTCATTGCTTCGCTCGGCAGCGTCGATGTGATTCCCTGCACGAGCACAGCGCATGCGGCGCAGCGTGCGGCAGAAGCACATGACCCGACTGTTGCAGCGATTGCGGGCGAAAGCTGCGCGAAGCTCTACGGTCTCACCGTGGTCGGCGAGTCGATCATGAATCAGGATGTGAACGATACGCGCTTTCTCTGTATCCGGAAGGGCGCAAAATGCTTCGCGGGTGCGGTGCGCCTGAGCCTGATGGTCAACTGCGCGAACTCCCCCGGTGCGCTCTATCATATGATTGCAAAAATTTCGGCTGTCGGCATCAATATGTGCAAGCTGGAGAGTATCCCGATTCCGGGCACAAATTTCTCTTACCGCTTCTTCATGGATCTTGAATGCAATCTGCATCAGGAGGGTGTGCTCGGGCTGCTCTGTGAGCTGGAACGCTCCTGCGACTCGCTCATTCTGCTCGGCAACTACTCTGAGATCACGGGATGATTTGTAATCATATTCATATTGCAATGTGATTGTTTGCGTTACTGTATTCTGCGATGATACGAAAATATCGAATAATTTGTCACATAAATGAACCTGATTTGTACGGAGGCACATTATGACCGGATTCAAAACGCCATACGGCTTGATCGGGCGAAAGCTCGGGCACAGTATCTCGCCTGAGATTCACGCAGCGCTCGGCAATCCGCACTATTCGCTCTATGAGCTTGAGCCGGAGGAGCTGTCTGCATTTCTTGCGGATACCCGCCTGAAAGCGCTCAATGTCACAATTCCATATAAAATTGATGTCATTCCGCTCTGTGCGGAGCTTGATCCGCTTGCAAAGGAGATCGGCAGCGTCAATACGCTTGTACGGCAGCAAGACGGCGGCTGGAAGGGCTATAACACCGATGCTTACGGCTTCCGCTGCATGATGCGTGCGGCGGGCATCTCATTTGACGGGCAGCATGTGCTGGTGCTCGGCAACGGCGGCGTGTCGCAGACCATTCAGGCGGTTGCACGGCTGGACGGCTGTGCATCGCTTGATGTGCTCGACATTTCCGGCACCGCGCATAATTACGATGATCTGCCGCTTTTCTATGACAGCACCACGCTGATCGTCAATGCAACGCCCGTCGGCATGTATCCGAAGGCGGGCAAGTCGCTGGTCGATCTCACGAAATTCCCGCACCTCAAAGGTGTCGCGGATGTCATCTATAATCCGCAGCGCACGGCCATGCTCTTGCAGGCAGAGCAGCTCGGCATCCCCTATGCCGGCGGTCTCACGATGCTCGTTGCACAGGCAAAGCAGGCAGCGGAGCATTTCTTCGGGCAGCCGATTCCAGACAGCAAGATCGCGGAAATCGGCGCGAAGATGCAGCGTGATGCAGAGAACATTGTGCTGATCGGAATGCCCGGCAGCGGCAAAACGACCATCGGTGAAGCGCTCGGCACGCTGACCGGCAGAACGGTCGTTGACATTGACGCGGAGATCGTGCAGCGCACGGGCAAGAGCATTCCGGAGATCTTTGCGGCATCCGGGGAAGCGGGCTTCCGCGAGGTCGAGCACCTCGTCACGGCGGAATGCAGTGCGATGCGCGGCGTGATTCTCGTGACCGGCGGCGGCGTTGTGACGCGCTCTGAGAATTACGCGCCGCTTCGCAGCAACGGCCGTATTTATCAGATCTGCCGGCCGACTGCAGAGCTCAGCCGCGAGGGGCGGCCGCTCTCGCTAAACGCCGACCTTGACAAAATGGCGGCGGTGCGCATGCCGCTCTATGAGCAGTTTGCCGACCGCGCGATTGAAAATAACCGCACGCCCGAGGATGCGGCGGCGGAGATCCGGAGGGATTTTGATGCATATACTCGTGCTGAATGGACCGAATTTGAATCTGCTGGGCGTGCGTGAGCCGGAGCATTACGGCACGCAGACCTATGCGGATCTCACGGCGATGATCGCGCAGGAAGCGGAATCGCTCGGCATCACGGCGGAGTGCCGTCAGACCAATCATGAGGGGACGCTCGTGGACTGGATTCAGGAGGCACGCGGTACCGCAGACGGCATTGTCATCAATCCCGCGGCGTATACGCACACGAGCGTCGCGATTCTCGATGCGGTGAAGGCGGTGCAGATTCCGACTGTTGAGGTACACATCTCCGACCCCGACACACGCGACGAATTCCGCAAAATCTCGTATATCCGTGCGGCATGCATCGGGACAGTCAAGGGCAAGGGACTCCCGGGCTATCTCGAAGCGATGCGCACGCTGAAAGCATATCTTGACACCCGCACGACATAACGAAAGGAGCACATCATGAGCGAACGCGACAAGACGCAGGAGGGCATCACGCTGCTCGGCAATCAGCATGTCAAATATCCGACCGACTACGACCCCTCCGTGCTGGAGACCTTTGAAAACAAGCATCCGGGGCGCGACTACTTTGTCAAATTCAACTGCCCGGAGTTCACGAGCCTGTGCCCGATTACGGGGCAGCCCGATTTCGCGACGATCTACATTTCCTATGTGCCGCGCGTGAAGATGGTCGAGAGCAAATCGCTGAAGCTGTATCTGTTCAGCTTCCGCAATCACGGCGATTTCCACGAAGACTGCGTGAACATCATCATGAACGATCTGATCCGGCTGATGGAGCCCGCCTATATTGAGGTGTGGGGCAAATTCCTGCCGCGCGGGGGCATTTCGATCGACCCCTACTGCAATTACGGCATGCCGGGGACGAAATGGGAGCAGGTCGCATGGGAGCGCCTGACGCATCACGATCTCTACCCTGAGCCTGTGGACAACAGATAATGAGAACGCCCCCGGTATTCTGATACCGAGGGCGTATTTTTTATGCTTCGCGGCTGATTTCATTCCAGCGGCGGCACCGACACGCTGAAATCAAAGATCCCGGCTGGGTTACTTTGGTTCTCATCTATCAGATAATAGCTGCCGTCATTCGGATCATGCCAGAGATACAGCTTCACGAGTTCCTCTCCGCGGAGCGAAATCACAATCTCGCTTTTGAGGTTGTCCTGCCGGATCAGATTCAGATCCAGCATGATCTTGTTCTCGAATAAGGGGTGCATGTCGAGCTCCACATCGTTGACCGTGACGGTGAGCGTCTGCCAGACGGGATCATAAGCTGTGATGCTGAACGGCATCATGATCCAGAGGGTCGTTCCGTTCGGCCCGGGGTCGATCTGCGCAAATCCGCCGATATTCTGCACCGCACGCGCAAAGCTGAAATCGTCCTTCGCTTCTGCCGTAAGGCTGCCGCCTGCCTGCGAAAAGGTAATGCTGCCGATGAGCGCGCTCTTCCGTGGCGTTGTGCTCTCCGAAACGTTTTTTCGATAATAGGTGCCGTCCGGCGCTGTGGCCAGGACGATCTTCGGCGCGTAGATATTGAGCATCAGGCGCATCGTGCCGCTGAGATCCTTTCGCACTGCCTCCGGGACGGAGATATAGCAATACTGCTCCTTCACGCCGCCGATGCTGTGTACGCCGCAGTGTTCTTTCTCAACAGCGCCCTTGCCGAGCGTTTCGCCGGTGGCGGGATCCTGAAGCTCGATTGCGATCGGTGCAGCCGTTACATCACCGTTGTCAAGGTACAGGCCGGTCGGAATGCCGTTTTCTGCGAGCGCCGCCTGTATGAGTCCGTTCGGGCAGACGCGCACGGGTCCTGCGCTGTATGTCAGATGCAGCGAGCCATCGGGGTATTCTTCCGTCTCAAGCACTGTGTCCTTCGCGCGGTAGGATGCCGTCGGGATGAATTCCAGCGCGGTATAGCCAAGCGCCTTTGCCTGCGCTTCCGCCTGTGTGACGGTCAGCCCCGTGAGCGCCGTGCGTTCCTTTCCGCCGGAAGCGGGTGCCGTCACGGCAGTTTCCGCGGGTGCGGCGCTTTCCGCAGGTGCTTCCGGCTGCGGGAGCTCCGCCAGATGCGAAAGCGCTGTCGGAATGCCGTCTGCATCCAGCAGATAATACTGCGGCACCGAGTTGTAGCTCATCACGAGCATCGGGTTCAGCAGACAGACGACCTCATCGCGGCAGGTCAGCCGGATGCGGTCATCGAAACGGAACTCGTCCGGCATCCTGACAGTATAGCGGACGGGCGAATTCTCTGTGCTCTGCGAGAATTCTGCGGGCTGCGGATTGTCATTGATATAAATGCTGACAGGATACTGCTTCGGGGCGCTGTGCGTCAGCAGGAAGCTGAGATTCCTGTTTTCATAATCAAACGATTCGGAAATGATACCGACGCGGTATCTGCTTTCCTCCTGCACCTGCCAGTTGAGCACGCTGTCTGCTTCGGCGCGGAGATTGCCCTCGCTCTGATCCAGGCTGATCGTTCCGATGCAGCCCGTCACAGAGGGAATATTGTCTCTGCCGGCATATTGCAGGCGGTAGAGGCAGAGCCTGCCGCTTATATACCGCAGCATCTCATAATTGAAACCCATGTGCGGATTGCTGCCTTCCTCCGCAGTGCAGCGGGTTACGCCGTAGATATAATTGTGCGCATCATCTGTCAGCATCAGCCCCGTGCTGCTGTCAATGCCGGGATCCTCCGCGCAGGCAAATTCCAGCGAGACTATGGTATTCACTTGCTTGACGCTGATTGCGCCGTCGCTGACCGTGAGCCAATAGGAGCCGTCGAAATTTGACCGCTCGGCAATGACTGTGCCCTTCGGTTCGAGCGATGCGGCATACTCCGCCGCAATGGCGATGCCTTCGGCTGCCGCGAGCCGCTCTGCCTCCTCGAGCTGCATGCCGGCAAAGGAGATCTTCGGGCCCTCTTTTTCCGTATAAGCGGAAGTCGTCATGGGCGCATTGCCCGCTGAGGTGGCAGACGGTTCGCCGTGCTCCCAGCCCGCTTGCAGGCTTTGCGCCACGCCGCGGATGGCGTAGATATTGAGCCCGATGCAGAGCGCGACCGCTGCTGCCCACATCCATTTGTATCCGGCGGTCATCGAAATGAAGCTGTCACGGATGACCCTGCGCTTCGGGAGTGCCGCGTCCGCAAGGAGATCCTGCGGCAGATCGCCGATCGCACGGAAAACCTGCTTTTCGTTCATAGAAATCCCTCCTTCCCGAGGTAAACCCGCAGCTTCTCGCGGGTGCGTCTGAGGATTGTTTTGACGGTATTGCTGCTGATGCCGAGCGTATCTGCGATCTCCTGCACGGGCATCACGGAATAATACCGCAGGAGGAAGACACGCCGGTTTTTCGCGGAGGTTCCCCGCAGGAATTCCGCGATGGCAGCGGTGAGCGCACGGCTGTCGCTGACCTGCTCGACGGTCTCCCTGTCTGCAATCAGTTCGCTGAGCTCGTCGAGAGCCGCGGGAATCTCCCCGCCGCCGCGCCGGAGTGTCTGCTGCCGTTCGCGCCGGTTGAGCGCAAGATTCCGCGTGATCGTGCTGAGATACGCTGCAAGATGCTGCGGCTCCGGCGGGATGCTCCGCCAAGCCTGCATCAGCATGTCATTGACGCATTCTTCCGCGTCCTGCTCATTGCCGAGGATGTTGCGTGCGATGGTTTTGCACAGCCCGCCGTACGCACGGGCAGTCTCCGCGATTGCGCGTTCATCGCGTTCCGTAAAGAGAAACAGGATTTCGTTGTCTGACAGGATCCGCTGCACGGTGTATCACCTCCCTCTGTATATTATGACAGGATTTTCCGCAAAAAGGTTTCAGCGGAGAGCCCCGTTCCCAATCATCGCCGCAAGAAGATACCGCTATTGCGCATTCCGCATTCATAATTCCGCTGCATTCCGGGAATCCTATCACTAACGGCACTGCCGAAATCTTCACAGGAGGGATTTCCGATGGATTTTTGTTATACCGAAACAGCCGCCGCACTGATGCGTGCCTTCGCGGGCGAGTGTCAGGCGCAGATGCGCTACACCCTTGCCGCCGCCCTTGCCAAACGGCAGCAGCTCCCGCTGCTTCAGAAGGTGTTTCAGTTCACCGCCAAGCAGGAGCGCACCCACGCAGAGCTCTTCATGAAAGCCATGCAGCAGCACGGTCTCACCGCACGCGAGATCACCGGCAGCTATCCTGTCGATCCGCAGGATGACCTTGCCGCGATCCTCGAAGCCGCCGTGCAGCACGAGAATCACGAGGCGGACACGGTCTATCCTGCCTTTGCAGAAGCCGCGCAGAACGAGGGCTTTGCCTATGAGTCAAATCTCTTTCGCAGCATCGCGGAGATCGAGCGCAGCCACGCAGACCGCTTTGCGATGTTCGGGCAGATGCTCCGCGAGGGCACGCTCTTCCGCGAGGAGACACAGACTATGTGGCTATGTATGCACTGCGGACACCTGCACTTCGGCACAGAGCCGCCGAAGGAATGCCCCGTCTGCGGCGCCGTGCAGGGCTATGCCGTCCGCCGGCGCCTTGCACCCTATACGGCAGAATAAAGCGAACGCCCCCGGTACAGTCCGTGTATCGGGGGCGAATCCTGTATTGACTTATTCCATCGGCATGCCTTCGTCTGTCTCATCGGGAGCAGGTGCTTCCGCTTCGGCAGGTGCAGCCGGTTCCGTCGGGATGTCGATTGTTTCAGCGGCGGCGGCCTTCTTTGCAGCCTCCTCTGCGCGGCGGCTGTCAACCGTCAGCTCACCGTGCATGATCGCGAGGAACTCCTCCTCATTGACCTTCTCGTATTCGAGCAGGAACTGTGCGAGTGCCTCATGCTCATCCCTGTGCTCGCGCAGGATGGAGAGTGCCCGTGCATAGCCGTCCTCGACAATGCGCCGCACTTCCTTGTCGATGCGCGCTGCGACCTCCTCGGAGTAATCACGGACATGGCCGTAATCTCTGCCGATGAAGACCTCGTTGTTCTCAGAGCCGTACATGACCGGGCCGAGCTCATCGGAGAGACCCCAGCGCGTGACCATGTTCTTCGCGAGCTTTGTCGCACGCTCAATGTCGTTGGAGGCGCCGGTGCAGATGTCATCCAGCGCGACTGCCTCACCCGCTCTGCCGCCCATCATCATGACGATGGTCTCAAGCAGCTTGGTCTTGGTCATGTGGTTGTCTTCGGTATCGGGGCGCGTCCATGTCATGCCGGCAGCCATGCCGCGGGCGATGACGGAGACCTGCTGCACACGGTCCTGCGTCTCCAGGTGATATGCAGCCACAGCGTGACCTGCCTCGTGATACGCAGTGATCTTCTTGTCGCGGGCAGTCGGCATATGCGACTTCTTCTCAGGACCCGCGAGCACCTTCATCGTCGCTTCTTCAATGTCCGCGCTGATGATCGCCTTGCGGTTTGCGCGTGCCGCGAGGATTGCAGCTTCGTTCAGCAGATTCTCGAGGTCTGCGCCGGTGAAGCCCTGCGTGTCCTTCGCGATCTCATGCAGATCGACGTCGGGGCCGATCGGCTTTTTGCCCTTGTGAACCTTGAGAATCTCCTCTCTGCCCTTCACATCAGGGTAGTTGACCGTGATCTGACGGTCGAAGCGCCCCGGACGGAGCAGTGCCGGGTCAAGGATATCGCGGCGGTTCGTTGCCGCAATGACGATGACGCTTTCGTTTTCCTCAAAGCCGTCCATCTCGACAAGGAGCTGGTTCAGCGTCTGCTCGCGTTCATCGTGACCGCCGCCGAGACCGGAGCCTCTGTGTCTGCCGACAGCGTCGATTTCGTCGATGAAAATAATCGACGGTGCGTGCTTTTTCGCCTGCTCAAAGAGGTCTCTCACACGGCTTGCGCCGACACCGACGAACATCTCGACGAAATCGGAGCCGGAGATCGGGAAGAACGGGACACCCGCCTCGCCCGCAACTGCTCTTGCAAGCAGCGTCTTACCTGTGCCGGGAGGACCCAGCAGCAGCACGCCGCGCGGGATCCGGGCGCCGATCTCGTCAAACTTCTTCGGATTCTTGAGGAAGTCCACGAGCTCAGCCATTTCCGCCTTTTCCTCGTCCGCGCCCGCAACATCGGCGAAGGTCGCTTTCTTCGCGGCACCGGTCGCCGCCTTGATATTCGCCTTGCCGAAGGAATTGATCTTTCCGCCGCCGTTCGCCTGCCGGAACATCACGACAAAGAGTACGATCGCCATGACCATCAGCACGAGCGTCGGCACAACGGTGATCAGCCACGAATTGTCGGTGACCTTGAAGTAATCCTGCGAGAGCGGTGCATCCGGGTGCTTCGCATTGTACTCGGTGCGGTAGTCTTCCACATCATTGAGGAACAGCGTGACATTCGGCACATCATAGGTATAGGTCTTGTCGCCGCCGTCCGCAAGCGTATATTTCAGCTCGCCGCTGCCGAGATCCAGTGTATAGCCTGTGACCTCATAGTTGTCGAATTTCGCGAGAATGTCGGAATACTGCTCTGTGTGCTGTGCGCCGCCCAGTGAAGAGAGCAGCACCCATGTCGCGCCGATGAACAGCACAGCGACAATCAGATATGTCAGGAATCCACGGTTCTTGCCCAAGTCGCATTCACTCCTTTTCTTGCGGGACCGGTGCTCCGATCCCGAACGGTTCTTCGTCTTCGTTCGTGCCGCAGTGTTCTGCGGAGACTGTCAGTGTGAGCCGCCGCCGGGTTTCCCCGTCCGGCTGCACACGCGCAGCGATCCCGATGCCCTCGCACCAGATCACGCCCTCTGCATCAAAGAGCATGTGGAGCGCTTTCCGCTCCGGCGCGGGGACAGCCGCCTGCACGAGCGTTCTGAGCCTGCTGCTGTGCGCCCTGCCCGGAAGCTGCATGCGATCCTCCCGCTGCTGACGCCGAAAAAACGGCGTCCCTGTTATTTTATCAAAGTCAAGCGAATATTGCATGTCACTTTTGTGATGATTCTGTGACAGCGCCGGCTGTGCGGCCGTCTCGGTCAGCTCTGCGCGGCAGACCTTTCCGCGGAAGATGCGGTTTTCGCCGAGCTGCATCGGATGTGTTCCCGAAAGCGGCTCAGCCTGCCGGTACAGATACAGTATGCCCCGCGCAGTCTCCGCATAAACATCCTTTGCGAGCATCTGTCTGCCGCCGCCCAGCGCAATGCGGTCGATTGCCTCGAGCATGTCATAGGAGGCATCTGTGCGCAGCCGGTCAAGCCGCAGAAGATACATGCGCATGCGGATCGGCTTTGCGGTCTCTGCGGAAACCGGGATCCTGCCGGTCTCAGCGCCGCTGCCGAGCATTTCCGCAGCGAGCGCAGTGAGGCAGGCATCGTCCTCTGTGAGAAGCGCTGCCGTGCGGGAGATGTGCGCAAGATACGCGCTGTTTTCCGCTTCGAGCAAAGGCAGGAGCTTCCGTCTCAGGCGGCTCCGCGTGCTCTCATCGGTGAAGTTTGTGCTGTCTTCGACGAACGGCTGCCCGCGTTCTGTGAGATAGGCGAGAATTTCTGCCTTTGAGGCGCCGAGCAGCGGGCGGATGATGCGTCCGTTCTGCTTCGGGATGCCCCGCAGCCCGCGCATGCCGCTCCCGCGGATCAGATGAAAGAGCACGGTCTCGGCGTTGTCCTCTGCGTGGTGTGCGGTTGCGATGAGCCCCGCGGGAGCAGCTTCTCTGAGCGCTTCATAGCGCAGCAGACGCGCTGCCGTTTCAAGCGAGAGCTTCCGTGCTTTTGCGTATGCCGGCGCATCGACATGCACGCACTGATACGGGATGCCGAGATGCGCGCAGAGCGCTTCGCAGAACGCCGCGTCGCGGTCTGCTTCGGCGCCGCGGATGCCGTGATGCACATGCACGGCACGGAGCGAGTAGCCGCACTGCCCCGCCAGCGTATGGAGCCCCAGCAGCAGCGCGGTCGAATCCGCACCGCCCGAGAATGCCGCCGTCAGGATGCCGCCCTCCGGCAGCAGCCCGCTCTCCAGCAGAATGCGGTGCAGCGTCATGCCGGGGGTGCCTCGAGCTTGGTCTCCGGCGAGGTGAAGCGCGTATACTGCGCATCCCAGATCAGGTCGATCTTGCCGGTTTCGCCGTGACGGTTTTTCGAGATGATGCACTCGGTGATATTCGGGCGCTCTGATTTTTCGCGGTAATAGTAGAAGTCATTGTAAAGGAACATGATGATATCCGCGTCCTGCTCGATCGAGCCGGATTCACGGAGGTCACTCATGACCGGGCGCTTGTCGGGTCTGCTTTCGACGCCGCGGTTGAGCTGCGAGAGCAGCAGCACCGGGACATTCAGCTCCTTCGCCATCAGCTTCAGGCTTCGGGTGATCTCCGAGATGACCTGCACGCGGTTGTCGGATTTCGAGGGCGAATCCATGAGCTGGAGGTAGTCGATGACGACCATGCCGAGATTCTTGATGCGGCGCAGCTGCGCCTTCATCTGCGAGACTGTGATGCCGGTCGTTTCGGAAAGCATGATCGGGAGCTGCGAGAGCAGGTCGGCGCTCTCTGCGAGACTTGCCCACTCCTTCGGATCAAGCCGCCCGGTGCGGAGCTTATAGGAATCGACCTTCGCCTTTGTCGAGAGCATTCTGGAGACCAGCTGCTCCGTGCTCATTTCGAGCGAGAAAATGGCAATCTGCTTGCCGGTGCTGTGCGCGACATTCATCGCGAGATTCAGCGCAAAGGAGGTCTTGCCCATACCGGGGCGCGCCGCGAGGATCACAAGGTCGGAGTTGTTCATGCCGCCCGTGACGGAATCGAGATTCGGGAAGCCCGTGCGCGCACCGATGAACTGGTCGCGGTCGGGGCCTGCTCTGTCACCGATGCCCTGATAGGCACGCACGACCACATCTGCGATCGGCACAAGCCCGCGGACATCGCGGCCCTGCCGGATATCATAGATGCGCTGCTCTGCGGAATCGAGCAAAGCCTGCGGCGATTCCGAGCCTGCCGCAATCTCTCTGAGGAGATCCCTTGCGACATTCGCGAGCATGCGTGCGCAGTATTTCTCCGCGACGATCTTTGCGTAGCTTGAGATATTCTCTGCGGAGGGAACCGTCTCGGCGAGCATGAACAGATAGCGCTTGCCCTCTGCCTCGCTCTCGAAGATGCCGCGCTTCAGCGCTTCATTGAGGATGACGATGATATCCATACCGGACGCATTGGCGCCGGTGAACATCGCGAGCATCAGCCGGAAGAGCTCCTTGTGCTGTTCAAGATAGAACGCTTCGGGCTTGACATATTCGAGCGCGGTGGAGATCATTTCCGGGGCAAGCAGAATCGAGCCGAGCACAGACTGCTCCGCTTCGATGCTGTGCGGCATCTGCGATTCCGAGAAGCCTGCCTGCAAATCGGAAATATACTGCTCAGCCATTGTCTGCGACGACCTCTACGGTGAACTTCGCCGTGACGCCGGTATAGAGCTTTGCCTCGGCGCTGTAAGTGCCTTCGTTCTTCATTTCGCTGCTGACAGAGAGCTTGCGCTTATCGGGCGCGAAGCCGAACTGTTCCGCAATGGCATCCGCGACGGCATTCAGCGTGACGGCGCCGAAGAGTCTGCCGCCCTGACCCGCCTTTGCGCGGACAGTGACGGTCTTGCCGCTGAGCTTCTCCGCCTGTGCCTTTGCCTCAGCGACAGCGACATCGACCTTGTGCTGTGCGGAAGCCTGCTGACCGGCGAGCTTATTGAGGTTGGCGTTGGTCGCTTCGACCGCGAGCCCCTTGCCGATCAGAAAATTGCGGGCATAGCCGTCAGAGACATTCTTGACCTCGCCCTTTTTGCCGGTGCCCTTGACATCAGCCAGTAAGATAACTTTCATGATGCTTCATTCCTTTCAGTTGGATTCCTGTTCCGCCGCCTTCTGCATTTCGTGCTCATCCAGCACTGCGATCAGCATGGCGCGGAGTTCTGTGAGGGTGCAGTCTGTGCGCTGGGTCGCCGCCATGATCTGATGGCCGCCGCCGCCGAGCGCTTCCATGATGACCTGCACATTCATCTTGCCGAGCGACCGGGCGGAGATACACGCCTGATTGCCCCGCGGATAGAGCACAAAGGACGCATCCACGCCCTCGATGCCGAGCAGATCGTCAGCGGTCTGTGCCGCAACGATCTGGATATTGTCCATCGGGTCCTCTGCTGCGGTGATCGCGAATCTGCCGTGCAGCTCCGCGGAAGCCACAAGCATCGACCGCTGCCGGTAGGCATCCATAGATGCCGCAAAGAGCGTCTTGACGGAGATCGGGTCTGCGCCGCGCTCGCGGAGATATGCCGCCGCTTCAAAGGTATGTACGCCGGTCTGCATGACAAAATTCTTTGTATCGAGCATGATGCCCGAGAGCAGCGCCTCCGCCGTGAACTGCGGCATCTGGTCGCGCCACTCGAAATACTGGATCATCCCCGTGACGAGCTCTGCCGCAGAGGATGCGTGCGGATCGTGCAGCTTGACGGTCGTGTTGTCGAGATAGTTGACCATCTGCCGGTGGTGGTCGATGACAACCACATGCTTTGCCATATTATAGAGCTCCGCATCCTCGACGATATCCTTGCTGAAGGTATCGACGATGACAACAAGATCCTCCTCGCTGAACTGCGCCCTTGCCTCCTCCGGCGTGATCATGCAGCCGGGCATTTCGCGGGCGATGCGGTCTGTGAGCGCCTTTGCAAGCGTGGTGTCCTGCCGCACAACGATGTTATACGGGATCTCGGTCTCCTCTGCGATGAACGCCACGCCGACAGCCGCGCCGACGGCGTCCAGATCGCTGGCACGGTGCCCCATGATGTAGACATGGGAGCAGCGGCGCATGAGCTTTTGCAGGTCACGCGCTGCGGCACGGTTCTTCGCCATGCTGCGGTGCTCGATGCCCTTGGAGACACCGCCGTAGAAGGAGAAGCCCTCCTTTGTCTTGACGGCAGCCTGATCGCCGCCGCGTCCGAGCGCCATATCAAGCGACTGCTGCGCAAAGCGTTCGTTCTGCGCAAGCGTCTCGCCGCTTCTGCCGACGCCGATCGAAAGGGTCAGCGCGGTCTTCTCGCCGACGGTGATGCGTCTTGCCTCATCGAGCAGCGGGAAATGTGCCCGCTCCATCTCAAGGCAGTGCCGCGATTCTGTCACAACGAGGAATCTGTCCTCGTCAAGATGGCAGAAGACGCTGTCCGTGCCGTCCAAAAAGCGGTCGAAGAGCAGCTCCAGCGCCGCGAGCACCATCGCCCGCTCGCTCTGCCGCGCACCGCTCATGAGGTCGGCGAAATTGTCGATGACGAGCAGCAGCACACAGGGGCGGCTGTCCATATAATGCCGCTTGAGCTCGACATAGTTTGTTGTATCCTGGAAGCAGAGCAGCGCCGTGCGCTGCCCGTTCATGCGGTAGTCGTCGCGTGTGATGTGGAAATGTTTTCCGAGCAGGTCGATCTCCGCGCTGGAGCCGTCCTTCAGCGTATCGGGCCGCAGCGGGAGCACCTCATAGATGCGTCTGCCGTAGGTGTCTTCGTCTCCGGCGACCTGTTCCAGAAAGCTCTCGTTATACCACATGATCTCCTGCGCCTGGTTGAGGATCACCATCGGCACGCGCATATGCTCCGGCGCGGTTTCGAGCATTGTTCCGAGCGCTCTGTTCATGCGGGAAGCATAGCGAAGCTGATTGCGGCGCAGCAGCAGATATTCCGCGACGGACCAGAGTGCGCCGATGACAAAAGCGGCGAGGATCCAGCGCTTTGCTGCGGAGGAGAAATTCCCGGCGGCTGCGGCGATCTGCGCGAGGGCGCCGCTGAGAATCAGCAGTGTGACAGCGGCAAGAAATCTTGCCGGCACCTTGCGCTGCATACGGTGTACCTCCTTTCCGGAAAACGGTTTCAGTCTTTGTGCATCAGATGTCGAGAATGATCGGCAGGATCATCGGGGAGCGCTTGGTCTCGCGGAAGATATAATCGGAGAGCGCCTCACGGAGTCTGCCCTTCAGCGTGTTCCAGTCGTGCTTTTCTGCGGGGGAGAGCCGGTCGATGACATCCTCAAGGCATCTTCTCGCAGCGACCATCATTTCCTCAGATTCCTTGACATAGACAAAGCCTCTGGAAATGAGCTCCGGTCCCGAGACGATCTCATCCTCTGCGCGGTCGATGCCGAGCACGACGATGATCAGGCCGTCCTGTGCGAGCCGCTGGCGGTCGCGCAGCACAACAGAGCCGACATCGCCGACGCCGAGACCGTCCACGAGCACTCTGCCCGCAGGCGCTTCGCCGACAATTCTGATGGTATTGCCGTTTGTCTCGATGATATCGCCGATCTGCCCGATGATGATGTTGTCCCGCGGGACGCCCATCGCCATCGCGAGCTCGGAATGCTTTTTCAGATGCTTATACTCGCCGTGCACCGGCATAAAGAACTTCGGTCTGGTCAGCGCGAGCATGAGCTTCAGTTCCTCCTGGCAGGCGTGGCCGGAGACATGCACCTCATACATTCTCTCGTAGACGACATGCGCGCCGGATTTCATCAGCTCATTGACCACGCGGGTGACATATTTCTCGTTGCCGGGGATCGGCGTTGCGGAGATGATGATGAAGTCCTGCGGCGTGATGGAGACCTTCTTGTGATCGCCCATCGCCATGCGGGTGAGCGCAGACATCGGCTCGCCCTGGCTGCCGGTCGTGATGAGCACGATCTGATCGGCGCTGTAACGGTTCATGAGGTCGATGTCGATGATTGTGCCTTCCTTTACCTCAAGATAGCCGAGCTCCCGTGCGATGGTGATGACATTGACCATCGAGCGGCCGAAGACGGCGACCTTTCTGCCGAAGTGCTCCGCGTAGTTGATGATCTGCTGGACGCGGTGGATATTGGAGGAGAAGGTCGCGATGATGATGCGCTTGCCCTCTGCCTCCGCAAAGAGCTTGTCGAAGGATTCGCCGACCTTGCGCTCTGTCGGGGTAAAGCCCGGGCGCTCGGCATTCGTCGATTCGGAGAGCAGCGCAAGCACGCCCTTCGAGCCGAGCTCGCCGAAGCGTGCAAGATCAATGATGCCGCCGTTGATCGGGGAATAATCGACCTTGAAGTCGCCGGTGTGAACGATGACGCCCGCCGGGGTATGGATCGCGAGCGCGACCGCATCCGGAATCGAGTGATTGACATGAATGAGCTCGACTGCCATGCAGCCCATGCGGATGGTCTTGCGCGGCTCGACGACATTGAGCTCGACGGCGCCGCTGAGCTGATGCTCCTTGAGCTTCGATTCCACCAGCGCAAGTGTCAGGCGCGTGCCGTAGACCGGCGTATTGATTTTCTTCAGGAGATAGGCGAGCGAGCCGATGTGGTCCTCGTGCCCGTGCGTCAGGACAACGCCGCGGAGCTTATCGGCATTCTGCTCGACATAGGTGAAATCGGGGATGACAAGATCGACGCCGAGCATCTCGGCATCGGGGAAGGCGAGTCCGCAGTCGATGATGAACATATCGTTTGCGCACTCGATTACGGTCATGTTCTTGCCGATCTCGCCGAGGCCGCCGAGCGGGATGATGCGCACGGGGGTCTTGTCACGCGGCGCACGCTCCGGGCGCTTCTTCGGGAAGCTCTGCGGCACAGGCGCAGCGTCTCTGCGGAACGGCTTTTTCTGCGGCTGCTTCTGTGTTTTGTTCTGCTTCTGCGGGGCTGCCTTAGAGGCGGCCTGTGCCTTTGCCGCAGGCTGTACCTTTGCGGCGGGTTCTGTCTTCTTCTTGTGTTCGAGCTTCTCGCTGACGAGCTCCGTCGGCAGGATCTTTCTGCCGAACGCACTCAGCGGGACACCTGCGCCGCGCTTCGGCGGGCGGGTGCCGCGGCTCCCTCTGCTGTTGCTGTTGTTGTTTCGGTTCAATGGTTCCTCTCTTTCTGATATGCGCGGTCCACATCCGCAGCATATGCGTTTTGCTGTATCAATCACGGCTGTGTGAATGCGCCGTGTATGTTCTGTATCGGAATGCCCGTGTCATCCTGTTGCAGCGGGCAGATCTGCAATCGTGCATAGCCATACAGATTAAGTATACGCCATTTTCCCTGAAATGTCAAGCAAGGGAGCAGATTTTGCCTCCGGTGCCGAAAAAACGCTGTCGAAGCATTCCGAAAGTATACAGTTTGCGCGGCAGCATCGGCTGTATACTCCGGGAAAAAATGGGCATACTCCCGGAAAAGGAGGCATGTGATATGCAATGGATGAACGAGGGCGCCGACTGGCTGCTGCATGAGACCTGCACGGCGGATGCGTCGCAGCCGGAGCTGTTGGCGGCGCTGGGCGCGGGGCTTGCCGGGGCATCGGCGCGCACAATGGTCGGCTATGCGGAGGGCAGCGATTATGCCCGTGCCGCGGCGATGACCGTCTGCGGGGCGATTGCGGCGGCAGGGGGTGATGCGGTGCTGGTGCCGGACTGCACGCCGGTCGAGCTCGGAGCAGCTTCCGGGGCAGGGGAGTGCGGCATGATCCTCTTTGCCGATGAGACCCGGCTGCGGCTTTATGCACGCGGGCTTCTGCCGGTCACAGCGGAGCAGGAGCGCCTGCTGCATCAGGGCGGCATATGGCAGCGGCGCACGGAATACGGCAGCATCACGGACGGCGCCGCACTGCGCATGCTCTATCCCGCGCAGCTCGCAGCCCGTCTCCCCGCCGCAATGACGGTCACGCCGGAGATCAGCACCGGCTCAAAGCGGCTCTATGCGCTGCTTTCGCGCACGCTCCCGCAGGCACAGCGCGGCAGAAGGCGCCGTGCACTTTCCGTGCAGCTCTCCGCAGACGGGCGGCAGGCATCTGTCTATACAGAGGAGGACGGCTGGCTCTTTCATGAAAAGCTGCTGATGATGGTCACACAGCATAAGCTCTCACGCGGAGAGGATGCAGCGCTCCCTTACTGGGCGGCGCATATCGCGGAGCAGATGGCAGAGCGCTCCGGCGGACGCATTCTCCGCTATGCTGCACGCTCTGACGGCTCGGATACAGAAGCGCGGGCGCTTGCCGCCGCGCAGGGCTGGACGCTCGACGGCACACTGCTGCTTGCGGAGGTGCTGCGCATTCATGCGGAGGAGGAGCCGAGCCTGCACGCCTGGGCAGACCGTCTTCCGCCGGTTTACACGGTGCGCCGGCTGCTGCACAAGGCGGAGAATACCGACGCGGCGGCAGGCTGCGGCACATTCATGCAGACGCAGAAAACGCCGGACGGTCTCCGCGCATGGGACAGCCGCGGGCAGGCTTTGCTCTGCCCCTCGGCAAGCGGCAGAAGCGTCGCGATGCTGGTCGAGGCGGCGACAATGGAAGCTGCACAGGAGATCGCAGGCGACATCGCCGATGCGGTCCGCCGCGCAGACAATTAGAGTTTGCCGGGGAGAAGTGCCTCCGGCGGATTTATAATGAGGGCTCTGCCCTCAAACTCCCGCCGGGGGCAGCGGCCCCCGGACCCCATTGCAAAATCCCCCCGCCCCCGCGGGGGCGGGGGGATTTTGAGATAGGGGAGTCTGAGGGGATCGCTATCCCCTCAGCAGGGGTGTGGGGACAGAGTCCCCACATAGAAC
>JAEEXH010000030.1 GCA_016291435.1 Oscillospiraceae bacterium | reverse complement strand
GGGGATCGCTATCCCCTCAGCAGGGGTGTGGGGGCGGCGCCCCCACATAGAACCATCGAAAGTGCTCCCCCGGCAAATACTGATTTTAATGATAATATCTGCGGATCCACGCGATGCACGCGGAAAACCACGGTGCGCAGACGGCATTCTCGTGCCATTCGCCCATCGAGGTGGTCTCATCGGAGAGCGAGAGACCGTGTGCGCCGTGCGGATAGATATGCGCCTCATACGGGATATGCTCCGCGGAAAGCGCCGAAAGATAAAGCAGGGAATTCTGCACAGGCACGCAGTTGTCGTCGCTTGTGTGCCAGAGGAAGCAGGGCGGGGTATCCGCTGAAACCTGCTTTTCGAGCGAGACCGCATCTGCACGCGGGTTGTCGTAATGGTTCCCGTCCTGCTCGCCGACCAGATTGACGATCGAGCCGCGGTGTGCGAATTCGCCCGCAGAGATGACCGGGTAGCAGAGGATCTGTCCGTTCGGACGGAATGCCGCGCTGTCGCCGAGCAGATCGGTCAGCAGCGGACGGTTCCAGTAAACCGCAAGACTGCACGCGAGATGTGCGCCCGCAGAGAAGCCGATCACGGCAATGCGGTCGGGATGCACCTCATATTCCGCGGCATGTGCACGCACATAGGCGACTGCCGCGGCGAGCTCCAGCAGCGCAGTCGGGAAGGGCTGCTTGCAGGTATAGCGCAGGACAAATGCCTGCACGCCGTATCCCGCAAAGCGCATGCCGACGGGCACCGCCTCGCGCTCGGAGCAGTAGTCATAGCCGCCGCCCGGGCAGATTACAACAGCAGGGCGCTGCTTGTCGCCGTTTTCGCTGAGATGCGGCGCGCAGACAGGCTCAAGCGTTGCGGGGGATTCCGGTGCGCGGAGTCCCGCTTTTTCGTATGGGATTTGCAGTGTGATTCGATCTTGCATCTTTGATAACCTCTTTCCTGTATAATTGTTTCTATGCGTTCCGGCAGCTCAGAGCAGCCGTGCAGAGACTGCGTAATGCGGGAAGTCAATGCGCCCGCCCTTGTAATCCGGCAGCATGCGCATAAGATCGCGGTCTGCGATGATCACATCATACTGTGCCGCTTTTTCGCGCAGGATATCCTCGCCCGTGATGCGAAAATCGCCCTCCTGCGCATATTTCCGATGGAACTGAAACCATGTTGCGCAGTCGCAGGTGCAGCCCGCGAGCTTTTCCCGCAGCGCATTTGCCGCAAACTGCTGGTGAATGATCAGCACGCGCTTTCCGTTGAGTGCCGCTGCCGCCTGCACGGTTTCCGCCGGCAGGAGCGGGCAGCCGGCCGTGAACGGCGTGCCGAATTTCGCGCTCAGATATTCTGCCGCTTTCAGCCCGGCAGGGGAAATCGCCAGCAGAT
Source organism: Oscillospiraceae bacterium (assembly GCA_016291435.1). Lineage (GTDB taxonomy): Bacteria > Bacillota > Clostridia > Oscillospirales > Ruminococcaceae > Firm-04. The sequence goes on along the minus strand of JAEEXH010000030.1, from coordinate 29,761 downwards.
GTTCGCAGGATGCCGCTGCTGTGATTTCATCTATCCCGCTGTCCAGCCCCATGCAGATGACTTCATCCCAGCCCTCCGCACGGAGCGCGGCGGTCAGGCGGTCTGCGCGGGTGAGCCCCAGATCGAGCGGGGTCGCGCCGAGCACGCCGAGCCGTCCCTTCCGCACGGGGCAGGCTTCCTTTGCAAAGGTCTCAAACAGCGCGAGATATGCCTTCTCCGCGCCCGTGTCATAATACGCGGTGCCGTCGGTATCGAGGGCAAGACAGGGGAGACCTGTCTCCTTTTCCGCCATGCGCCGCACGGCATGCAGGTCGGTCGCGATCACGGCAGGCACAGGCGTCCCGATGACGACCGTGAACCGCGGATGCAGAGCGGAGAGCTGTCTGCACGCAGCGCCGAGCTTCTCAATCAGCCGCTTGTCGCGCCCCAAAATCGCATCCATGTCGCGGAGCCCCGCACTGAAGAGCGCCGACTTCTTCTCATGCCAGCGCGGTTCATCGAAGCCGCAGATATTGCCTGTGCAGCCGCCCGCATCACAGATGACGACCACGCCGCCGAGCTCATAGAGCACCGCACATGCGCCGGAATCGTCAGGCGCGAGCGGGGAGATATATTTCAGCAGTTTTTTCATGTGTGTTCCTCACATTTCATCAGATACATGACCTCCCGCAGATCTCTGCCGCCGATCGTGTCATTCCGATAAACCTCTGCGGAAGCAAAGCCGTTGTTCTCATAAAAACGCCTTGCCCGCATGTTTTCCTCAAGAACCCAGAGCAGGATGCGCCGGAAGCCCATTGCCCGCAGCTCCGCCGCACATCTGCGAAGGAGCGCTCTGCCGTAACCTTTTCCCATGTACGCCGGCAGCAGATAGACCGATACGATCTCGCCGCAGTCCGGGTATTCCGCCCAGCGCGATTTGCAGATTGCCGCTGTGCCGATCACCTGTCCGTTATGGATCGCGCAAAGGCTTCTCATACCGCCCGCTGCGATGCCCGCCGCCCAGCGCCCTGCGGGAATGCTGTCCAGATATGCCTGCGGAATGATGCCCTTGTAGGCATATTTCCAGCTTTGTTCATAAACATGGCTGACGGCAAGCAGATCATCGTCCTGCGTCAAAAAACGGATTTCCATGTGATTCACTTGCCTGCCTCCGCGATCTGCCGCCCTTCTCGGATCGCTTTTGCAAGCTGCGACAAGAGCAGCGTCACGCCGCGGTAGCCGAAGGTCTGTGCTTCATCATTGAATCCGACGCCGGGCAGATCGCGGTGATAATACATCGCATCGTTGCCGATCGCTGCACGGATATCGCAGTCGCGCTCATAGCCGAGCATCGTCGGCGAGAGATTTGAGTAAATGCGCGTTTCCGGCGAGACTGCCGCGAGCTTCTTGAGATACACAAAATTGCGCTCGCCGACTGTGCCGTAGATCTCCGCCACATGCATGCCGAATTCGGTGAGTGACAGCGCCAGCTCAAAGCTGTCGGCATTGAGGCATTCCCCGACTGCGACTGAAAGCCCCGCGAAATCTTTGCGGAAAGCCTCGACTGCCTGCACGGCTTCCGCATAATACCGCGTATCATCGAGCGTTTTGCCGATCGCCTGTCCGAGCAGCCGGTACTGATTGCGGATCTTCTCCGGGCGGTAAACCCGCGTCAGCTCAATGAACGGGATGCCGAGCCGCTCATAGAGATCCTGCGCCGCGTAGCGCGCCTCCGGGTTCAGCACAAGGTTGAAGTTTGCGCGGGACATTGCCGCGTAATCGTCAAAGGTCCCGCAGCGCCCGATCTCGCGCACGGCATTGAGCCCTGCGTGTTTCAGCAGCGGATAGATCTCGTTTTCGCTGTCCATCGCCGCGAAAAAGCCCAGCAGATTGCATTCGTCCGCATGCCGCTTCTGCTTTTTCAGCAGCGAATAGACCGACTTGCGCGTCAGTCCCATCGGCGGGATGCGCTTCTCGCGTGTCAGGGCATACATATATGCGGGCACGGCAGGCACGCCGGTCTTCTCCTCGCAGCTCCGGCAGACACGCTCCATGTCCGTGCCGAGCAGCGCATCCACGCAGGTCACGCAGATCATGATAGCAGAAGGGTTTTCGCCCATGCTCTCACAGATCTCCGCACATGCCTCCGGGATCTTTTTCAGGTGCCGCCCGGTGACGATATCGGTGTCATCAAGCAGGAGATAATAGAAGCGCTCGTGATAGCCAAGCTCGTTGAGCAGTGCGGTATTGCGCCCGCAGCAGCCCGGCGCGACCAGCAGCATCACCGAGCCCGGGACACAGAGCCCCGCACGCTTGACGCCGAAGCCTTTTGCGCCCGGCGAATTGAAATCAAGGGTCGCAGGCGAGCTGTAAATCAGATGCTTTGCCTGCGTGAGCTCCTCCGGCAGATCGGCAAAGCCGCGCGCGGCAAGCTCTGACGCCGTGATGTAATATGCGTTGTTCATGTTGTGCTCCTTATGACAGCTCAAATACAAAGAGCTGTTCCTCATTGCCGAAGACAGTCGGATACATGCCGAGGGCGGTGAAGCCGTATTTCTCATAGAGCCCCTGCTCGCCGCTCATGACATAGACTGCCGGAAAGCCGAGCGCATGTGCATGGGCGATTGCCGCACGGATCAGCCGTTCGGAATGCCGCTGCCCGCGCTTTGCTTCGTCAACAAACACACTGCCGATGAACGGCGTGAAATCATATTCCGCCGGGAGCTCGTCCTTTTCCGTCAGCGTGCAGAAGCCGATGATTTCTGTGTCCTCCCGCAGGATGAACACCCGCTCCCGGCCGTGAAACCTGCTGCTTCGCATTTCGGCGGCAAGATGTGCCCCGCCGCGCCACGGGCAGGCAGCCGCATAGTCCGCAGCAGCGTTCCAGAGGGGATGCCCGCCCCTGAGCGCAAGAATTTCATATGCCATGTCACAGTTCCTTTTCCATCCGCACGCAGGCAAACTGCCCGCTTTTGATGATGCTGCCGTCTGCGGTGCGGTATCCGAGCTTCTGATAAAAGCCGACCGCTTCCGTCCGTGCTTCGATCACAACGGTACGATAGCCAAGCTCCTGCATCCATGTCTCCGCCTCAGTGACCGTGCGCAGCCCGAGCCCCTGCCCGCGGTATTCCGGCAGAACGACCACGCGCCCGAGCATGACTGTGTCTTCTCCGAGCGCATAGAAGCGGCAGGTCGCGACAGGATAGCCGTCATCGAGCAGCACGATATAGCGGGTACCGTCGCCGTCATGCGCATCGAATTCCTCCCGCAGCGGAATATGATGCTGCCGGTTCATGCCCTCGATGCGCACAGAATATGCCCCTGCGCGCTGCCATTCTTCCTCTGCGCGCAGGACCTCGATCTCTCGGTTCATCAGACTCCCCCTGTCCGTTCAGGAATGCCGTGCCGGCGATCTCTCCCAGCAGCAGCTATGCGCAGAGCACATTGAGCGCATAGAACACCGCCGCTGCCAGCGCATAGAGCACAGCAACGCCGTCTTTATGCTTCATGCGATTCCCCCTGCGATTCCGCGATCAGCTTTGCCGCCAGCGCATCAAATGCCGCCGCAGCAGCAGAATCGGGCGCGCCCTCGATGACGGTCTGCCCTTTGTCCTCGCAGCGGATGATGTCATCCGAGCGCGGGATATCCGCAACGATCTCAAGCCCCGCCTTTTCCGCGAAGGCACGCACCTTTGCTTCCTCATCGGCGACATTTCTGCGGTTCAGGATGATGCCGCGGACAGCCGCATAGCCGCGGTCCTCGAAATTGTGCACCGCGCTGTTGATATTGTTTGCGGCATAGAGCGCCATCTTCTCGCCGGAGGTGACGATCAGCACCTGCTCCGCATAGCCCTCGCGGATGGGCGCCGCAAAGCCGCCGCAGACGACATCGCCGAGCACATCATAGAGCACGGCATCGGGCTTGTGCTTTTCAAAGAGCTCCAGCTCATGCAGCAGACCGAAGGTCGTGATGATGCCGCGCCCCGCACAGCCAAGACCCGGAGTCGGGCCGCCGGTCTCGATGCAGAGCACGCCGCCGAAGCCGACATGGGAGATCTCCTCAATGTGCTCGGGCTCCTCATCGCGGTCGCGCATATAATCCATGACGGGCGTGACGGGCACGCCGCCCAGCAGATTGATGGTCGAATCGGCTTTCGGGTCGCAGCCGATCTGGATTACGCGCAGGCCGCGCCGTGCAAATGCCGCCGCAAGATTGGCGGTGCAGGTCGATTTGCCGATGCCGCCCTTGCCGTAAATTGCCAGCTTGATCATATTGTTTCTCCCTTTCCCGTGTTTCTGTGCATTCACGGAAGCACGACGGTTTTCGTTGCGGCGGCGCGGCAGAAGGCGGCGTCATGCTCGACAAAGAGCAGCGTCGGCGCCGACTCCCGGATCAGCGCTTCCAGCTGCATCCGCGAGATCACATCCATATAATTGAGCGGCTCATCCCAGATATAGAGATGCGCCTGCTCGCATAAGCTCCGCGCCAGCAGGATCTTTTTCTTCTGCCCCTCGCTGCCGTCCTCCAGACGGCGCGCAAGCTGTTCGCGTTCAAAGCCCATCTTGCGCAGGATCGCCGAGAACAGACTGCGGTCGATGCCGCAGGCGTCTGCATAATCGCGCACTGTGCCGCAAAGCGCTGCGGTCTCCTGCGGCACATAGGAGATGCGCAGTCCGCTGCCGATCTCCAGCACGCCGCCGTGTGTGATCTCCTCGCCGCAGATGAGCTTCAGCAGCGACGATTTTCCGCTGCCGTTCCTGCCGCAGAGCGCAATGCGGTCGCCGCGTTCGATGTCGAATGTCACGCCGCTGCAAACTGTTTTTTCGCCGTAGAAAAGCGAGAGCTCCGCTGCATGCACCAGCACCCGCTGCGGATATTCCGCCGGAGAAAGCCGCAGCGCCGCAGTTTCCTCAATGTCCCGCAGAAGCCCTTCCTTCGCTGCGATCTCGCGGGCGATCCGCTTCTCCGTGCTCGCAACGCGGCTCTGCATCTTCTTCGTTTTTGCGCCGATATAGGAGCGTGTCGCGATCGAGCGGTCATGCTCCTTTACAGGGTCAAAGCCGATCTTTGTGCGCTCCGATTTTTCAGCCCACTCCGCCGTGCGCTTTGCCGCCTGACGGAGCTTTCGGATCTCGCGGCGGTGCTTCTCGTTCTCCGCTTCCGCGAACTGATCCTGCCGCGCCTTCTGCATCTGCCATTCCGAGAAATTACCGCTCTGCACCGTGATCGAGCCGCGGTTCAGCACCAGCACATGATCGGTGCAGGCATCGAGCAGGTCGCGGTCATGCGAGACCAGGATGAATCCCTTTTTCTTCGCAAGATAGGCGCCCACTTTCTGCCGTGCCGCCGCATCCAGATGATCGGTCGGCTCGTCGATGAGCAGAAAACGGTGTTCGCCGAGAAACATTGCCGCCAGCAGGAGCTTTGTCCGCTCGCCGCCCGAAAGCGTATCGAACGGGCGATAAAGCACCTCCGCATCCACATCCAGCAGCGATGCCTCGCGGATGAGCGCCCAGTCCTCCGCCTGCGTGCAGCACTCCCGCAAAACATCCAGCGTCATCTGTGCGCTGTCTCGCACCCTGCACGGAAAAAGCCTGAATTCCGCGCTTGTCTCGATGCTGCCGCGATACGGGTATTCCCCCGTCAGCAGCCGCAGAAATGTAGTCTTGCCTCTGCCGTTCCGCCCGATGAAGCCGAGCCGCCAGTCCGTATCGACCGAAAACGACACATGATCAAATATATCCTCTGTGCTGCCCTCATAGCCAAAGCACAGGTCACTGACACGAATCTGTGACATACACGCATCTCTCCTTTCGCGTAAAAGGCGGGATAAAAAGAAACAGAACCGTTTGCTGCCAAACAGTTCTGATATGCACAATTACCCCTTTGCAGAGATGCGCCTGTGAACGCACGGCAAAAACGGTATGAGGGCATAATCCACCTTTGGCAGCATGACAGCACCGCGTCACATCGTGCGACACAGCGTTTCTTCCTATCATGTTGTTTGCAAAAGTGAATTATTTTCTCATTTTCCCACCGCTTTCACTGAGATTGCAGGCTGACTGCGATTTTTATTATAGCACAGATGCCGTCCGCTGTCAAGTATACTGATAATATGCCGAGCAGGCGCCCTCATCGGAGACCATACATGCGCCGACCGGGTGCAGCGGCGTACAGAGCTTGCCGTAGACCTTGCAGTCGGAGGGCTTGCATTTGCCCTGTAAGACCTCGCCGCAGCGGCAGGCGGGATTTGCTCTGCCCGTCATCGGCGGGAGCGCGAATTTGATGCGGGCATCATATGCAGCGTATTCCGCTCTGAGCTTCATGCCGGACATCGGGATCATGCCAAGCCCGCGCCACTCGCAGTCGCAGGGCTCCATCACCTCCGCGACAAGCGCCTGCGCCGAAGGGTTCCCCTCCTCGCGCACAACACGCGGGTAACAGTTGCGGAAGAAGGGCTTGCCCTCCTGCAAGAGCTTCACGGTCACGGCAAGCGCCGTCAGCAGCTCGGGCGCCGTAAAGCCCGCGACAACGCCGGAAACGCCGTGCTCCTCGCAAAGCGCCCGGCAGACGGCATTGCCCGTGATCGCATTGACATGCCCGGGATAAAGAAACGCATCCGCGCTGCCGACCAGCGCCTTGTAAGCGTTCGGCATGGTCTTGTTTGCGGCGAGCAGCGAGAAATTCGTGAGCCCTGCCGCCTTTGCCTCCTTTGCCGCAAGACAGGCAGAGGGGGTCGTGGTCTCAAAGCCGACCGCGAGAAAGACCACCTGCCGGTCGGGATTTTCCTTTGCAAAAGCGACCGCATCAAGCGGCGAATAGACCGGCTTCACCTCTGCGCCCTTCGCACGCGCCCCCGCAAGGCTCATTTCGGTGCCGGGGACACGGATGAGGTCGCCGAAGGTCGTGATGACGCAGCCGTGCTCCAGTGCAAGGCAGCACGCTTCGTCGATGAAGCCGACCTCTGTCACGCAGACGGGACATCCCGGGCCTGAGATCAGGTCGATCTCAGGGGGAAGGAGCCTGCGCAGCCCCAGCCGGAAGATCTCGTGCGTATGCGTGCCGCAGACCTCCATGATGCGGAGCGGTCTGCCGCTGTATCCGGTGATGATTTCTCTTGCGCGCGCAAGTGTATCGCTCATAGCAGATCCTCCAGGATGCCGTCGGTTTCCTCGGTGTCCGATTCGGTGATCTTCGCGATTGCGACACCTGCATGCACCATCACGAAATCGCCGGGCTCCACATCCTCCAGAATGCCCGCGCTGACGGTGCGCTTTGCGCCGCCTGCGTCGATCATGACGGTATCATCCTTCACATTGACAACTCTTGCCGAAAGTCCAACACACATGGTTGTTTCCTCCATTTCTTTCTATTACTGTAATAAATCAGCGTTTGCCGGGGCGGGGAGCCCCCGCTGGCGTTTTGCCGTCCGGGCGACTGACAGAGAGTGCTCAGCAGCTTGGTATGACGCTGCTGCTCGCAGCTTTTGGACGCACCGGCGGGGAGCCCCCGCGGGCATTGTGCCTCCGGGAGGCGCAGCAGAGAGTGCTCAACAACCAGGTATGACGGCACTGTTCGTGCCTTTTGGACGCACCGCCGCTGCTGAATAATTATCCGCACGATTATCAAGGCATTTACCGAAACAGGCGCGAACAGCGCCGTCGCCGGTGCATTGTCGAGCACGGAAAAGTCAGTTGACTTGAGAAAAGCGCCAGCGGGTGACTCCCCACTGGGTGGGGAGATGTCCGAAGGACAGAGGGGACGGGCGGTTCCGCTCCCCGCCCCGGCAAACACTGATTTATCACAGCGGTTTGCAGATCAGGGACCGCATTCTGTGCTGAAAGCATCTGCCGGAAAAGGCAAAATGCGGGATCTCAATATGCTCCGCCCCCGCAGGGATCACATAACGGTAAAGCGGATCTGCGATGACGCGCTGCGGCTGCATATCCGCGAGCACTGCACGGATCTCCGATTCCCGGAAGACCGTGCTGTCGCCTGTGCCGACAAGCGCCGGAACCGTATCCAGCGGACAGAGCATCCTGCCGCCGCATTCCGCCGCGACGGAGCCTGCCGTCACGCTCTCGCCGATCACAACCGTATCGCCCGCCGTGCGCACCGCCGAAGGGAACTGCGGCTCTCCCGTTTCTGCCGCTCTGCGGAGCGCCGCTGCGAGCACATCCGGGAAGCGCGCCCCGACCGGCACACCCGTCACATAGGGAATGCCATAGGTCTCGTAGAGATATGCGGCCGCTGCCAGCCCGCCGTAAGAAAGCACAAGGCTCACCGACGCCGCTGCCGCCGTCTCCGCAATATGCGTGAGCGTGTCGCCCATTGCCATGCACGCGCCGGCACGAAATCCCGCGGATTCCAGCCAGCCCCGGATGTCGGGCACGGTCTCGCGGAGCTCCAGATCAAGCGGGGTCGCGCCGATCAGATTGACGGTGTTCTGCCGCTTTTCTGCGGGCTGCACGAAGCGTTTTGTCAGCTTCAGGAGCGCCTCCGATTCCCCTGCAAGATAAGAGCCCATGCTGTTTGTGTGCATCGCCATCGCCGGGATGCCCGTGCGGCGCTCAATCTCCTCTGCCGCAGCGTCATAATCGGTGCCGATCATCATGGGCATCGGAGAGCCGCAGAGCGCGATGAACGCCGGGTGCTGATCTGCCGCCGCACGGCACACATCGTCCACCATTTTCTCATCGTCGCCGAGGATCGCGTCTGTCTCGGTCAGCGCGGTAATGTAGATCATCGAACGGCTGTCATACCAGCGCGGCTCGTCATGGGTCGCGTAGGTCGAATTGATGCCGGATGCGTCATGCACCGCACACATGCCCCCGAGCTCATAGAGTGCCGAACAGACGCCTGCCGTGTCTGCCGCATAGCAGGGCAGAATCATGGATCGCTGTCTCATACACGCCCTCCTATCCTGCCAGACAGCTCTCGCAGCCAAAGCCCTTCTGCGAGACCAGCCGCCGCGTGTCCTGCTCCGTGCGGTATGCAAACAGCATTTGCTCTGCCATCGCACGGATGCCCTCATAGCCGTAATGCCCGCCGTTTGAGACGGTGTTGACAAAATGCGCGGTCGAGAAGTAATACGCCGCCTTCTGCCCGATCGCCAGCACCGGTTCGTGCGGCGCATCTGCCATATGCAGCATGTTGATATTGGTCGGGGAATAAAGCAGAATGTCACTGCGGTTTTCCGAAAGCCAGCGGAATGCGTCTGCGTCCTCACCGGCAGCATCCGCGATGATGTATTTCACGCGGAAGCCCGCCTCACAAAGACATTTTGCGAGCGAAAAGGGCTGCGTCACGGCGCTGTAATCTATCGCGACCGCCATCTCGCCGATCTCCGCCCGTGCCGTCCGGAGCGCCGATTCCGCGGCACTGCGCTCCGCCGAAAGATCGGGGCACACGATGCCGAGCGCGTCACAGAGCCTGCGGTAATTCTCCGCGATCTCCTCCGCATCAAAGCTCGCCGGAAGATGCAGATGCTTTGCGCCGAGCCGCTTTGCCGTCTCCTCCGCCGCACGGAAGCCCGCGGGGAGATAGGAAAGGAACAGCCCGCTCTCCGCGATCTGCTGAAATTCGTCATAGGTCTTGCAGAGGGTAATGTCATGCAGCGTGATGCCGCCGCTCCGCAATACTTTGTGCAGCTCTGACGCCGGGTCAGTCGCACGGTCGCAGCCGATCAGCGAGACCGCATGCGGATTCTGCGGGCATGCCCGCAGCAGCCCGTACATCTGCATATTGAGCCACACGACCGGCGGCAGCGACTTGCGCATCGTCGGCGCCATGTAGCAGTCGATGAAGCCGATCTCCGGAAAATCCGCCCGCAGGAGTTCGACCATCGCGCCGAAATCAACGCCCGAGAAAAGGTGCATGCAGCTCACGAAAATGAGCACGGCACGCGGCTTCTCCGGCATCTCCAGCAGAATATCGCGCACGCCCTCGTGAATGTCGCTTTCGAGGCTCCCGTCGATGATATCATCCTCCGTAATCGCGATCCAGCTCAGGCGGTCAAGCGCATTCATCTCCGCAGCCGTCAGTGCGACACCGCGCAGGCAGCCCTGCGCGCAGAGATAGATCTGGTGACATTCCGGCACGAGCATGCCCATGTGGACAATGTTCCATTTGCCGCGCACAGGCGCATCATATTCAAGCCCCGATGCGAAAAATCCTGCCGCATCCGCTTCCGCGATCGGAATGCAGGGCGGGCTCACGAAGCCGCTCATGCGTCTGCCTCCGCAAGCAGCTTTGCCGCGATTGCCGTGATCTGCTGCGCCGCAGGCGCATCCGGGAACGCTGTCACAACCGGCTGATTTGCCTTCTCCGCAAGCGCGATCTCCGCGCTGCGTTCAATGTCGCCGAACACGGCCGTATGGAAATCGGCAGCAAGCCCCGCGACTGTCTCCGTCTCATCGGGCACACCGCGGCGGTTCAGAATGATGCCGCCGAGCTGTGCGTAACCGCGGCTGCGGTAGTGTTCCACCGCCATGCAGATATTCGCCGCCGCATAGACTGCCATTTTTTCGCCGGAGCTGACAACATAGACCTTGTCGGCATAGCCGCCGCGCATCGGCATCGAGAAGCCGCCGCAGACGACATCGCCGAGCACATCATAGATCACGATATCCGGCTGATATTCCTTGTAAGCGCCGAGCCGTTCGAGCGATTCGAGCGCATTGATGATGCCGCGCCCCGCGCAGCCGATGCCGGGCATGGGGCCGCCCGCCTCCACGCAGAGCACGCCGCCCTCTCCGGGGTATACCACATCGGAAAGAGTCATTGCAGCGCCCTTCTCGCGGGTACATTGCAGCACGGTCGGGAGCCGCCTGCCGCCTTGCAGCAGGGAAGTGGAATCCGCCTTCGGGTCGCAGCCGATCTGCATGACGGTCTTCCCGGCTTTCGCAAGTGCTGCGGAGAGATTGCAGCAGACGGTCGATTTGCCGATGCCGCCCTTGCCGTAGATCGCAATTTTATACATAGTCAGTCTCCTGTCACAATGAAATCCAAGTCGCAAGCCGCAATTTCGGTATCGCCCTGCGGCTGTGATTTCGGAAAGATGTCTCCGCGCATAGGCAGCCGGGTTTCGCTTTCAAGCCCGGAACACAGCAACTGCGCATTGAAAACGGGGCAGCCTGCCCGAAAAGACAGACTGCCCCTCTGACTGCAAAGCACAGCGGGCTTGTCGGTCTTTCGCCGCAATCGTGATTTTGGCGTCAGGGGACAAGGCAAATGATATTCGGGCATCAGGCGGGCGCGTAAACCGTTTTCGCCTCGACGCCGGAGAGCCTGCCGATCCTGCCGGCAAGCGTATTGATGGCATTCTGCGGTGCGTCGATCGTCACGCTGATAATGCTGACGCCCTTCTGCCGGTAGGGGATGCCCATTCTGCCGACGATGTAGTCAGCAGCTTCATGCAGCAGGGCATTGATCTGCTCCGCTGCATGCGGGTCCCGCACGATGATCGCAATGACTGCGACCCGAGTATCCATATGATCGCTCCTCTCTGCCCCTATTATAGCAGAAGCTGCGCGAAAAGTCAACGGGGAATTGCTGCTGCGGGAGCGTGAATCCTGCGCGCTCAGAATGCCCCTGCCGCAACCGGGCAGGGGCATTCTGCAATGGATCAATCCGTCCGCTTTCTCACAGCTTGCCGCGCTCGGCGACGATCTCAGCGAGCTCGCCGACATTCTTCATGCCGGAGACCTCACGCATCGAAAAGCGCATCTTGAAGCGGCTCTCGATCTCGGAGATCAGGTTGAAATGCTCAACGCTGTCCCATTCATCAATGTCAGCCGCGGTCGTCTCCTCATCAATCTCAATGCTGTCGTCGTCAAACACCTCGCGGAACACGGGTGTCAGTGCTTCCAGTGCTTCTGCCTTTGTCATGATCTTCTCCTTTTCTCAGTGGAGCATCTGTGCCAGATGCCGTCTGTTGGGACCTGTTGCGCTGAATGTGTTCATCGCAAAGAGCAGGTCGGTTGTGCCGATGTCTTTCAGGTAGCTGATAATATCGCCTTCAAAATACCGCATGTCGATCACATAGATATTCTCAAACGAGGATGTGAACCACGGTGCGAGCGCATTGCCGTAGCTGTCCTTGATAATCACGAGGGTTCTACCGTTTTTGGCCTCTGTCTCCAAATGTGCGATGCGGTTGTCGCCGCCCATGTAGACCAGATACCAGCTTACGGGAGCCATATTGTCGGTATTCATGAAGAAATTGCCTTCATAGCCGCCCTGTCCGCGCATATCGTAATATTCGTTCTTATAGGGCACGGTCGGGAGATAGTAATTGAAGTCCTCGGGATTTTCCTTCAGCGTGATGTCGCCGGAATAGCCGTACATTGTGCCGACATACCCGGGCAGCGTGACCTTTTCGTAGTCGGTGATCGGGCGGAACGGCACGCGAGCAGCAGCGGAGAATTCCTCTGCCGCATAGAAGGCGCCGAGGGCACCCCAGTGATGGTCGGTGCGCATAAAGATCGGCTCATCGGTGTGCTTTGCCAGCGCCGAATAGACATCGACCGGCTTGACTCCGACCAGATTCTCGTTGATATGGTCGATATTTTCCTTCTCCAGTCCGGCACGATCCTGGAACTGCTCCGGCATATAGTAGGAGCAGACCGTCGGCACGACCATCGAGTAGACATTGACATTTTCGCCGAGCCGCTCCTTGAAGCCGTTGAGCGCCCGTGCATATTCCTCGCCGGCACCGAAGCCGCCGCCGTAGAGCGAGATGGCGCGCTTCTGATAGATCAGGATATTGTTGCTCATCTCCGCCTGATCCTCTTCCGCCGGCTCCGTTTCTGCGGGCGTGGTGGAGGTCGCTGCGGTGGTGGTCACGCGCATATCGGGATCGGTCGTTGCCGGGGTGGTGGCAGTCGTGGTTGTCGCGGCCGGCTCTGCGGTGGTTTCCTCCGCGGCGGTCGGCATGAAGCCGTGCAGCGTGATGTCATCCTTCAGACCGAAGTAATTGCGGAAGGTCTGCGTAATCTGCTTGAAGGTATCGCGGAAGGGCACGGTGTCGTTGTAATACTCCGCGACACCCGCCGTATAGGAGCCGTCCAGATAGCCCTCCGGCGTGAACTCCGGCATCGTCGCAAGATTGCGGTTTTCGATGTCAGATTTCGTCGGGCGCGTCAGCACGACCATGCCCGCTGCAACGCCGAACAGCAGCACCGAGCACAGCACTGCATTGAAGACCGCAGAGATGCTGCGGCTGCGCTTTTCGCGCTTTTTCGCGGCGATCTCGCCCGCTTCCTTTTTCCATTCTTGCTCTGCCTCGCGGGAGAGCTTCTTCACCTGGCGCTTTGCGGATTTCGATGCCGCCTTGTAGTCCGCGTCCGCCTGTTCCATCTCGGCGGCATGCTCCGCGGCGCGCTTCTTCTCCTGCTGCCGCACAGTCTCTGCGGCGAGTGCGCGTCCGAGCGGATCCTCCTCCGGCGAGATCGGCACCTTGACGACAACCTTCTCGGTGACCGTCACGCGGCTCTCCTCGGGGGTATCCTCGGCGGTGATCTCCGGGGTGCCTGTGCGCAGCTCCGAAACGATTGCCGCAGCGCCGGAAGAGAGCTTTGGGAGCGGCGGCTCCTCGGGCTCAGGCAGCGCAGGTGCGGGTGCTTCCGGCGACTCCGCCTTTTTCGCGGCGTTCTGCCGTGCCATGATCTCCGCAGCGATGGTCTCCGCATCTGCCTGCGGGGGATTCGCACGCTTCTGTGCCTCCGCCTTTGCCTGTGCCTCCGCAACAATCTGCGCGACCAGCGCATCGGTGTCGATGTCGGTTCTGCGCGGGCTGCTGCCGATCAGCGCCTCTGCATCGGTGCGGTCGGGCTCTGCATCTTCATCGGGCTCCTGCACTGCGGGCTGCGTGACAGCCTGTGCAGCACGCTGCTTCTCGCGTTCTGCCTGCGCGTTCACCTCCGCGACAATCTCCGCGATGATCGCATCGGGGTCGGTCTGCGGGAGCGTGATCCGCGGCTGTGCAGGCTCTCCGGTCGGTTCCACACGCTCTGTCTCCCAGAGCGGTGACTGTTTCTTTCTCGGAATATCCAGCCAGCCGAACATTCCGCTGTTCGGACGGACTGCCTGCGGCGCGGCAGGCTTCTTTGCGGCTGCGCGCCTGGAGGCTTCGGGGTCTGCGCCCGCGAGCACAGCCTTTGCCGCCTTTGCCGCCTGCTGCTTTTCGGTGCGAGCCTTTGCCGCAGCCTCTCTGCGGATGGCGCGTGCCTGCGCGATCGCCTCTCTCCGCTCCCTGCGGGAGGGCTGATCCTTCGGCGCCGCTGCCCCGGTCTCTTCCCCGGGCAGCGCGACATCTATATCTTTTTCATCGTTGCCCAGCATGCCGGAATCCAGCATTCGCGAGCATCTCCTTTCTCGTTGTTTCTTTTGTCACACATCTCCTGCCGGATCAGAACCGGAAATACAGGAAGGGATTGTTTGTCGCATCGACCAGCAGGATGCTGCTCATCGCAAAGAATGCGAGGTTCAGAACCGTCTGCACGAAGCCGAAGACATATGCGCCAGCCGCGCTCTTTTTGCGCAGGGCGGTGATCCCGTCATAGAGCGGGAAGCAGCAGATCAGCGCGGCGATCAGCAGGAACAGATTGTTCTGCACAGAGAGCTTTGTCACATCGTCAATCAGGCGGTTGCCGTTCATGCCGATGAGGTCGCCGAAGAATCTGCCCAGTCTGCCGAGATCTTCAAAATAGAAGATGCCGAAGCCGATGATAATGACGATCTTGTTGTAGATATGGCGGATGACGATCGGGATCTTCTTCATGCGTTTCTTGCCGATCATCTGCTCGATGAAGATGAAGATGCCGAAATAGAGACCCCAGATGACGAAGTTCCAGCTTGCGCCGTGCCAGAGGCCGGTGCAGAACCAGACGAGGAACAGGCCGCCGTATTTTCTGCGCTTACCGAAGATCGGCACATAGAGCAGGTAATCGCGGAAGAAGGTGCCGAGCGAGATATGCCAGCGCTGCCAGAATTCCGAAATATCCTTGCACAGGAACGGATGACGGAAGTTTTCGTCAAAGTGGAAGCCGAGCATGCGTCCCATGCCGATTGCCATGTCGGAATAGCCGGAGAAGTCGAAGTAAATCTGCATCGCGTAAACGATCACGGCGTACCATGTGCCGGCGACGGAGATTTCCGGGTTTGCCTTGCCGAAGAAGGCATCGACGATCGTCGAGAGGTTGTTTGCGAGGATGACCTTTTTCGCAAGACCGATCGAAAGACGGGTGAAGCCTTCGCTGAAATCCACGATCGAGACATGCCGCTCACGGATCTCTGCGGCAATGGTGCTGTAACGCACGATCGGGCCTGCGATGAGCTGCGGGAACATCGAAATATAGAGCAGGAGATTGAGCGGATTCTTCTGCACGTCGATCTTTTCCCAGTAAAGGTCAATGATATAAGAGAGAATCTGGAACGTATAGAAGCTGATGCCGATCGGCAGCACGAGCTGCGGCACCGGCAGATTGACATTCGGAATGCGGTTCAGGTTTTCGGCGATGAAGCCGCTGTATTTGAACACGCCGAGCAGACCGATATTGAAGATCAGCCCGAGCGTCATCAGTGCCTTTGCGCCGCCGGCGCTTTTCTTTTTCTGACAGCCGTGCATGCTGAGACCGAGCAGATAGTTCACAAAAACGCTCGTGAGCAGCAAAAGAATATAGACCGGCTCACCCCACGCATAAAAGATCAGCGAAAACACGATCAGCACGAGATTGCGCGGGACCATTGATTTTATAACTGACGAAAGCCCGTAGCAGATCAGGCATACGGGCAGAAATAGGTATAGAAAAAATAAGCTTGAAAAAACCATTTTCCTGCTCCTGCTTTTTGTTCTTCGGATGCGGCAGGTCTCCGGCTGCTGACTGCCGTGCCCGCCTGTCTACCCATCATTATTATACAGCAAACTTGTCGGACTTTCAAGATGCGCCGTGCATTTTCTTGGATTTTCACAAAGAACGCCGTTCTTTCTCTTTAGAATTTGGATACGGCACAGTTCGTTCACATCTCGGTGCGCAGAAAAAGAAAGCGGGAGGAGCAGATCGCTCCTCCCGTATATCCTGGATCAAACACATGGCATCGTTCTCACGATGCATTTGAGCGCATGCCTTACGGCTTTTGCTCAGAATCAGTCTTCCTTCTTGCGGAGGACAACTGCTGCGCCTGCTGCTGCAATCAGAGTTGCAACGACAACGCCGACACCTGCATCACCGGTCTGAGACGGCTTTGCGGTAGAGGTCGTGGTAGCAGCTGCGGTCGTGGTGGTGGTGGTTGCTGCTGCTGCGGAAGTCGTGGTGGTAGCAACAGAAGCAGAGGACTCAGTTGCAGAGCTCTCAGTTGCAGAGGTCTCGGTTGCAGAAGTCTCAGTGCTGGTGGTCGTGGTCTCGGAAGAAGTGGTGGTCTCGGAAGAAGTGGTCTGCTCCTCCTCGATCATGATGTAACCGTCAACTGCGGTTGCGGGCAGATCTTCGCTGTTCTTGTTGCAGAACTGAATGATGTTCATTTTGATCGGATAAACCTTGCCGGGCTCTGCCTTGCTCGGATCAGCGATCTTGAAGTATGCAGTGATGATCACGTCGTTCTTCTTGTTGTTGGACATACCGGTAGAAGAAAAACCGACGATGCCCTTCTCTGCGTTGCGGTTGACATACACGGACAGATCGCGGCATGCTGCACCGGCCTCATACTGTGCGAGAGTATCCTTGTACGCTTCTTCGTCCTCGTCATAGAGCGGCTGCGAATCCAGAGCAAAGTCGCCCTCGACGTCGTAGAGGTAGCTCAGACCGGAAGCTGCGTAGCCGGGGTTGTTCTGGATGCTCATTGCAACCGGGATCCAGTCATTGACCTGATCCATCTTGATGGTGACCTTCTCAACGGAGATCTCAGCGGTTGCATCTGCGCTTGCGCTCATTGCGGTTGCGCCCAGTGCAAACAGGGTTGCTGCGCCGCAAACTGCTGCGGCGACGCGCTTTAACATTTTCATTGGAAACACTCCTTTGTTGTTTGATGCGTTCGCATCGTATTATATCATGCGGACGGGTTGCCCCGCCCGCATAATATTTAGGAACAAAAGCTGCTTACTGGTAGTCATCACCGAAGAAGCTGTCGAGGAGGTCGTAACCGACGACATCTTCCCATGTGGTCTCGTAACGCTTTGCAACGGATCTCTCACCGAAGTAAGACAGGATGCACTGTGCATCAGTTGCCTTGATCTGGAACGGATCCTCAAGCGGACCGTCTGCCGATCTCGGCTGACCTGCAACAGGCTCACGGTACATAACATTGATGAGGTAGAAGATCAGTGCCTTGCTCTGTGCGGTCAGCATTGCCTGACGCTCATCGTCGCCGGCTGCGATGCGCTCATTATAGGTCGCTACATCGAAGTCGAGCTCCGGATCTGCGTTCAGGGAACAGGATCTCTGACCGACGGTGGTTTCACCGAAGTAGATCAGAGCGCCGGTAGCATCCTTAGCATCAACAAGGTTGTCGAGGTTGAAGTCGCCCTTGACGCCGATGTAGATCTTGAAGTCGCCGAAGAAGATCGGCTGGCCGTCGAACATGAAGTCAGCGTCATCCTGCTCAGTCGGGTAGTAGTAGCACGGAACGGTGTACTTGTTGTTGTGCTTCGTTGCCTTTTCCTGAGCATTGCGAGCGTCATAGGTCTCGTCGGAGACATTTGCGCCGATCACCTGATCGAGCGAAATATAAGCGTCGTCGAACTGTTCCTTACCCTCGTTCTCCCAGATCTCCAGCGGGCTGTCCTTGAGCTCTTCGGGCTTGGTGACCGCCGTGACATCCTTCACCTTGGTCTCGAACGCAGCGCTTGCCGGGAGTGCAGTACCCTCAGCGTAAACGAGCGGTGCGCCGTTCGCATCGGTGATCGGAGTTCCGTCAGCCGTGACAACAGTGCCGTCATCGTTGACATAGAACTTATACAGCGTGATGGAAGCCTTCAGATCGGAGAGACCGCCGCTCTCGCGGAACGGACGCGGGTCATGAGACCAGTAGTTCACGCGGGTCGGAGCCTGGAACGAAGTGGAGTAAGAGGTGACGACCTTGAGATCGCTGTTTACAGTGGTCTCGGTGGTCGAAGTGGTGGAATCCGTCGAATCGGAGCTCTCACCGGTCTCGCCGGTAGAAGCGGTGGTATCGGTGGACTCGGTCTCGCTGGTAGAAGCGGTCGTGTCGGTGGACTCGGTCTCGCTGGTAGAAGCGGTCGTGTCGGTGGACTCGGTCTCGCTGGTGTCAGAAGATGCAGTCGTCTCGGTAGTAGAGGTTGTGGTATCGGTGGAAGAAGTGGTAACCTCTGCTGCCACAGTCACGGTACCCGGAACTGCGGTCGGAACGACAGGGTTGCCGTCCTTATCCTTCGCGCTGAGATCGGTCAGGTTGATCTGATACTCAGTGCCGTCTGCTGCATCCTCAGGAACCTTCACGGTGATGGTGCCGACCTTCTGACCCGGATTCGGAACGAAGTCGGAGTCAGCATTTCTGGTCCATGTCACAGTGCCGGTCGTCGGATCGTAGTTGAATGTGCCGTTTTCTGCGTAGGTAGGATCCGGAGTAAAGTTCTCGACCGTCATGCCTTCCGGAACGTCGATCTTGAAGGTAAACTCGGAGCTGCCGTCGTCAAACCAAACGGTGACCGGGATATCCGCAGTGCCGCCGGGAACCGCAGTGCCGTCGCCGACATTGAGAACGAGGTGGCCGGGATCCGGAACCGGAGTGGTCTGCGTGGTGGTTTCGGTTGCCTCGGTGGAGGTGGTGCTCTCAGTGGACTGCGTCTTCTTGATGTAGATGGAGCCGTCGAGCGTGTAAGGCGTCAGGGACACACGGTCGGTATCCTCTGCCTTGACCTCACCGAACTTGACCGGGTAGGTGGTGTCTTCCTCAGCGTCAGCCGGGACATCAACCAGCAGGGTGATGATGGTGGAACCGTTCGGTGCGATCTGGTTCTCGCCGTCGTTGGAAGCCCAGACGAGCTGGTTCTTGTCGCCGTTCCAGAGGAACTCACCGTTATCGCCGGTGTAAGCATCACCGAGCTGAACGCCGCTGATGACGAAGCCGTCCGGAAGGACGAAGTCCATCACGAAGCCTGCGGTGCCCTCATCGTAGTAGACGTTGACAGGAACAGGAACCGTGGTGCCCTTGTCGCCCTGGACATTGCCGATCGCGTAAACGACATGACCCGGATTCGTGATCGAGGTGGTCGTCTGGGTATCGGTGCTGTCAGAGCTCAGCGTGGTCACAGACTCGCTGGTAGAAGCGGTCGTGTCGGTGGACTCGCTGCCGGAAGCAGTGGTCTCGCTGGTGGAAGCGGTGCTGTCAGTGGACTCGCTGCCGGAAGCAGTGGTCTCGCTGGTGGAAGCGGTGCTGTCAGTGGACTCGCTGCTGGAAGCAGTGGTCTCGCTGGTGGAAGCGGTGCTGTCAGTGGACTCGCTGCTGGAAGCAGTGGTCTCGCTGGTGGAAGTGGTAGACTCAGTAGACTCAGTCGACTCTTCCGGAATCTTGACCCAGCCGTTCGTCTTCACTGCGTCAACAGCATTGGTATCCGTGTTCTCAACAGTGAGAGCGACGAAGCTGACCGGATGCTCGCCTGCTGCTGCATCGTCCTTGACCGTGAAGATCAGGTTCAGGACAACTGCGTCGTCAGCAGCCTTCTGGTTTGCGCCGTTTTCGTCAGCCCATGCAACAACGAGCTTATCCTTGTTGATCAGAGCTGCGCTTGCCGGTGTGTAGGCATCGCCGAAGGTGATGTCAGACAACACCAGTGCATCGGTGTCATACTCGAACTCGACAACGAAGCCGGAGGTGTTCGGGTCGCCCTTGACGGGGACAGGAACAGTGACGGTCTCGCCGCGCTGAGCCTCGGTGGTCGCGATGTACCAGCCGACCTGACCCGGTGCGAGGGTAGTGGTAGTAGTAGTGGTGGTGTTCTCAGAGGAAGAAGAGGTGGTGGTCTCAGAGGTAGAGGTGGTAGACTCGGTGCTCTCCTCAGGGATCTTGACCCAGCCGTTCTCCTTGACGACCTCGAGTGCGTTGGTATCGGTGTTCTCAACGGTGAGAGCAGCGAACTCAACCGCGTGCTCGCCTGCCGCTGCATCGTCCTTGACCGTGAAGACCAGGTTCAGGACAACTGCATCCTCAGCAGCCTTCTGGTTTGCGCCGTTCTCGTCAGCCCAGACAACAGCAAGCTTATCCTTGTTGATCAGAGCTGCGCTTGCCGGAGTGTAGGCATCGCCGAAGGTGATGTCGGAGAGTGTCAGAGCGTCAGTGTCATACTTGAACTCTGCCACGAAGCCGGAGGTGTTCGGATCGCCCTTGACGGTGACCGGAACAGTCACAGTCTCGCCGCGCTCAGCCTCGGTGGTCGCAATGTACCAGCCGACCTGGCCGGGAGCGAGGGTGGTGGTAGTGGTCGTGCTGGTCGTATCCTCAGGGATCTCAACCCAGCCGTTCTCCTTGGTGACGTCAAGTGCGCTGGTGTCGGTGTTCTCAACGGAGAGATCCGCGAACTCAACAGCGTGCTTGCCGGCAGCCGCATCATCCTTCACATCGAAGACGAGGTTCAGGACGACAGCGCCGTCTGCTGCCTTCTGGTTTGCGCCGTTGTCATCTGCCCAGACAACAACGAGCTCGCCCTTGTTGATCATAGATGCGGTAGACGGTGTGTAGGCATCACCGAAGGTGATATCCTTGAGCGTCAGAGCATCTGTGTCATACTTGAACTGTGCAACGAAGCCGGAGGTGTTCGGATCGCCCTTGACGGTGACCGGAACGGTAACGGTTTCGCCGCGTGCAGCCTCAGTGGTTGCGATGTACCAGCCCACTGCGCCCGGCTCGAGCGTTGTGGAGGTGGTAGTGGTGGTGGTTTCGGAAGAAGTCGTGGTGGTGGAAGTGGTGGTAGCAGCATCCTCAGCCACGATCTTCAGGCCGTAGAAGACATACGGGATATTGCCGTTTGCCTTGTTCTCAGGCTCGACAGTGGTCTTGCGGGTGATCACGGTCTCAGCGCCGGTATCATCGGTGACCTTGACCTTGACGCCGTCAGTCTTCTCAGAGATGGTGTAGGTACCCTTCTCGTTCGGGACATTGATGATGAAGACGCAGACCGGCTCGCCTTCCGTTGCCTTCACAGTGGTCTGCGTGACCCAGACAACGGAGACATACTTCTGACCGAAGGAGTCTGCCTTGTTTGCATAATTGCCGTTCGCAGTCGGAGCGACATTTGCATATGCGCTGGAAGCGGTGACGTCTGCCTCAACGAACTCGACCTCAGAGAAGTCCATGTAAACGAGCTGACCTGCGCAGCCGGGATCGTTGGAAGCATAGAGTGCCATCACGATCTCTGCGCCGGGCGCTGCCTCGATCACATTGTTCTTGCCGTCGAATGCGACATCATATGCGTTTTCAGCCTGAACCGGGAGCAGATCGAACTGAATCGTGCCTGCCGGGGTATCGGGCTTATCGCCTGTGGTCGCTTCGGTGGATTCGGTGGATTCGGTGGATTCGGTGGTAGTTGCGGAAGTGGAAGTGGTGGTCTCTGCGCCTGCAACGATCTTCAGACCGTAGAAGACATACGGGATATTGCCGTTTGCCTTGTTCTCAGGCTCAACAGTGGTCTTACGGGTCGTGGTGACTTCCTTGCCGGTGTCATCGGTGACCTTAACCGTCACGCCCTCGGTCTTCTCGCCGATGGTGTAAGTGCCCTTCTCGTTCGGGACATCGACGATGAAGACGCAGATCGGCTCGCCTTCCGTTGCCTTCACGGTCTTCTGTGTAACCCAGACAACAGAAACATACTTCTGACCCAGAGCATCTGCTTCGTTTGCATACTTCTCGTTTGCAGTCGGAGCAACATTCTCGTATGCGCTGGAAGCGGTGACGTCTGCCTCAACGAACTCGACCTCAGAGAAGTCCATGTAAACGAGCTGGCCTGCGCAGCCGGGATCGTTGGAAGCATAGAGTGCCATCACGATCTCAGTGCCGGGATCTGCCTCGATCACATTGTTCTTGCCGTCGAATGCGACATCGAATGCGTTTTCAGCCTGCACCGGG
The DNA here is from genome assembly GCA_016291435.1 of Oscillospiraceae bacterium. GTDB lineage: Bacteria > Bacillota > Clostridia > Oscillospirales > Ruminococcaceae > Firm-04. Next base: position 7,704 of record JAEEXH010000030.1, on the reverse strand, counting down.
AGCAGATCGAACTGAATCGTGCCTGCCGGGGTGTTCGGCTTGGTGCCGTTCGTCTCCTCGGAGGAAGCGTTCGTCTTTTCGGTGCTGGTAGAACTGGAGCTGGAGCTGGACTCAGTGCTGGTGACTTCGCCTGCCTGAATGCTCAGACCATAGAAGACATACGGGATGTTGCCGCTTGCCTTGTTCTCAGGCTCAACAGTGGTCTTACGGGTGGTGGTGACTTCCTTGCCGGTGTCATCGGTGACCTTGACAGTCACGCCCTCAGTCTTCTCGCCGATGGTGTAGGTGCCGTCCTCATTCGGGACATTGACGATGAAGACGCAGATCGGCTCGCCTTCTGTTGCCTTCACGGTCTTCTGTGTAACCCAGACAACAGAAACATACTTCTGACCCAGAGCATCAGCTTCGTTTGCGTACTTCTCGTTCGCAGTCGGAGCAACATTTGCGTATGCGCTGGATGCAGTGACGTCTGCCTCGACAAACTCGACTTCAGAGAAGTCCATGTAAACGAGCTGGCCTGCGCAGCCGGGATCGTTGGAAGCATAGAGCGCCATCACGATCTCGGAGCCGGGATCAGCCTTAATCACATTGTTCTTGCCGTCGAAGGTAACATCGTATGCGTTCTCAGCCTGAACCGGGAGCAGATCGAACTGGATCGTACCCGCAGCGGTTGCAGGCTTATCTGCAGCTGCGGCGGTCACCGCCGGCATTGCAGAAAACAGAGATGTAGCGGCCAGGCACAACGAAGACAGCACGGAAATGAATCTCTTCATCTTGTTTCCTTTCTGTATTATGTGCGCAGGGGGATTGCCCCCGCGCACATGATACTGTCATCTTTGTGTGATGTAGTGGGTTTGCTTATTTGATCATAGCCTTGAGGCCAGCGACATCGGAGTAACCCTTGTCGATGAACTTTGCAAGGTAGCCCTTGATCAGGAATGCGTCATCTGCGGAGAGGTTGTTGTTGCCGTCGGTATCAGCGTTCTTCTGAGCCTGATCGGACAGCTGTGCGTTGTTTGCCAGAGCCTTGTTCAGCAGGATGACGTCGGAGATGGTGACATCGCCGTCTTCGTTGGTGTCGCCCCAGACCTTATCGCCGACCTCGGTAGAAACCGTGGTGGTGGTAGTGGTGGTGGTGTCAGTGGACTCGGTCACAGAGGATACGGTGGTGGTAGTGGTGGTAGTGGTCTCGGAAGAAGTGGTCGTGGTGGTGGTGGAAGTAGTGGTCTCAGTCTCCGCCTCGCCGACAACGATCTTCAGGCCGTAGAAGACATACGGGATAGTAGCAGCGCCCTTGTCCTCCGGCTCGACAGTGGTCTTACGGGTGGTGGTGACTTCCTTACCGGTATCATCGGTAACCTTAACGGTAACGCCCTCAGTCTTCTCAGAGATGGTGTAGGTGCCGTCCTCGTTCGGGACATCGACGATGAAGACGCAGATCGGCTCGCCTTCCTTTGCCTTCACGGTCTTCTGAGTAACCCAGACAACAGAAACATACTTCTGACCCAGAGCATCTGCTTCGTTTGCATACTTCTCGTTTGCAGTCGGAGCAACATTCTCGTATGCGCTGGAAGCGGTGACGTCTGCCTCAACGAACTCGACCTCGGAGAAGTCCATGTAAACGAGCTGGCCTGCGCAGCCGGGATCGTTGGAAGCATAGAGTGCCAGAACGAGCTCAGCGCCCTTGTCAGCCTTGATCACGTTGTTCTTGCCGTCGAAGGTGACGTCAAATGCGTTCTCAGCCTGAACCGGGAGAATATCGAACTCGATGGTGCCTGCTGCAGGGGTCTGCTTCTCGACGTTCTCAGAAGAATCGGTCTTCTGGGTCTCGGTCTGCTGGGAATCCTGCGTAGAGGAAGTGGTAGTCTCAGTCTTGGTGGTAGAAGTGGTGGTTGTGGTGCTCTCAGTGGAAGAACCGCCCTCATCAGCGACGGTGATCTTGAGAGACTGCACGGTCAGCGGGCTGTTGCTGCCGTCCGGAGTGGAGAAGCCGGTGGTTGCCCAGGAGAGGATCGACGGCATGTAGTAAGATGCGCCGGTGGTCTCCTTTGCTGCTGCGGAAGCGCTCTTGCCGACTGCGACCTTGACATCAGAGGTAAGGAGGGTCAGCTCATAGTCGCCTGCGACTGCATCTTCCGGAACAGTCAGGGTGATATTGTTCAGCGGATATCTGTAGACGAGCAGGTTGCCGTCAACGTCCTTCTCGGTGCCGTCCCAGGTGTTCATGTAGAGACCGTTGGACTTCAGCTGTCTGTCGGTCATGTTCGGGTTCTCGACCTTGTAGTTCTCGAACGCCGCATAGAGATCAGCGTATCCGGGAGGAGGCGGAGTCTTGCTGTCGTAGGTAGAAGCGCCGTTGTTGACATAAACGAGGGTGCCGAGCTTCGGAACGTAGTTGGAGAACGAACCGGGCTTGCCAGCCTCAGAAGCTGCACAGTAGACGCCGGAAGAGAGCTGGAGCGTCAGGCCCTTGCTTGCATCCGTCTTGTTGGTGACGCCTGCAAAGCCGTTATCCGGATCCGCATTGTCAGCCATACCGAAGGTAAAGCCGTAGTTGCCGTACATCCAGTGATCATTGACAGTGGAGAGATCCGGGGAAACCTTCGCCTCGGTCATCTTCGACTTGATGGACTCGAGCTCGGAAGCCGGCTCGTTCGCAGCGAGGAATGCGTCATCGAAAGCTGCGCCGCGGCCGTCCTGGCCGAGTGCTGCAACGCCGTCCTTGGTGACGACCATCTTCAGGATCGCGCCCTGGATACCGGCAGACTTGGTGACATAGAGGTCAACCGGGATCTTATCGCCGGGCTTCGCAGTGATGGAGGTGCTGTGTGCGTCGCCAGTGCAGAAGCTAAGCTCAGTGGTAGAGGATTCAGCAGCAGAAGTGCTCATAGCGAGCGTGCCGCCCATTGCCGTCGCAGTCAGTACCAGCGACGTCAGTGCAGAGATGAATTTCTTCATGACAACTTGTTCCTTTCTGGCTCTGATACGTGACAGCCGCCCGTTCACGTTCGGAGCGCATGTTTGTTTTTGTTTGTATAGGAATCGCGATAATTCGGCGTTTCTCCGTCGGCACGCTCCCGACGGAGCCTGCGGCTGTTTGCCGACTGTACTGGATTTGCTGTGATACGCACGCTGCGTATCCGGAACTTCTGTCGAAGCATGCACTACCCGTGCGATGCACACTTCGCGGGCGAGTCTCAGTGGGCCCCGAGCGCCTTGGCTTCAAGCTCTCCGTTGATTACCCGAAGCATCAGCGATACATCGGCGATCGTAAGCACCCCGTCAAACTCACAGTCTGCGTTCGCGTAAGCTGCGGCGCTGATGGCTGACTGCTCGGCAAGCACATGATAGAGGAGAATGGCATCCGCGGTGGTGATGTCCCCGTCCAGATTGATGTCGCCGTACCTTGTGGCACCGGTTTCATCGAGCAGGACAAAGACGCCGCCGTTCGTCAGTCTTGTCTCGCACACATGCGGATTCCCTGCCACATCGAGATAGCCTGCCGTGACTGCATCCGCAGTCTCGCCGCTTTCCCGCTTCGGCGGAACGATCTTCAGTCCGCTGCCGCTTCCCGCTCCGGCTTGTTCGCCGAAGTGTCCGCTGACAGTAAAGAAGGGCCGTTCCTCCCTGAGCCAGAACTCAGGATCGCGAAGCCCGGTCCCCCAGCGCACCCGGATCATGCCGTCTTCGTTCTCCCATCGGAAGACCGTTCCGGCGAAATCGGGGTTCACAAGGATCTCCGCAGCCTCTGCGCCCGTGTCATAGAGCAGGTTCACATTGTCGATCGTCAGAACAGCCGGATCATACGCGATTGCAAAGTCCAGTGCACTGATGCCCGTATCCGGGAGCTCGTCCAGCGAAACCGTCACGGTGAAATCCTCCGCCTTGTCGAGCACGACCGTCTGCACGGACAGTGCGGTGACATCGGCATCGGGATTTTCCGCAGCACGGATTCCTGAAAAGAGCCCGCCCGTGGAGCTGAGTGCCGCTGCACATGCAACAGCGCCGATAGCGGCAAAGAGCTTACGCAATTTTCCGCCGGCTGCCTTCTGCGCCTTCATTCTTTTCCTCCTTCTTTCATTATAGTGATCTGTGCAGAGAAATGCGCTGATACATTTTCCGCACACATCCGGTGCGAGCGGAGATTTCTCCGGGAATTGCTGAGCCGGAGGTTTGTCTCCTTGCGGCCACACGAAAAGAAGTCGGTAGCAGGTCGGTGTCAACCGCAGAGTTCGCCCGTTTGGTTCCGCATCATATTGTCCCCGCGTGTTTCACAGAGCACCGCGCGCGCCGAACACGCACCGTCTGCAAAAGGGTATACGAATCCCCGGGACAATACGGCTTATTACCATTATAATAAACCTGCGCCCTAAAGTCAATAGCTCGATGCCGTTTTTGTGATTATTGATAAATCCAGTGGGTAAAACTTATGCAATCCGACAAAAACGGAACTCTCGTGGTTTTGTTTCCGGAAGTGCGAAAATGACAGTATTTGCGCTTGATTCCGCATTTTTCGTGCGGCTGTTCCGGGATTCTCGCCGATCAGATGCAAATATAACAAAATATGCCTGTGGGAGTCCGGTTCCACAGGCATATTTTCACAAAACTATATGGCGGAAATTGCGATTTCGGATATTTCGATCAATCGGCGTCCCTTTTGAGCTTTCGGAACTCCGCCGGGAAGTTCGCCTCAACGATGCGGTCGATCACATCCATGCTGAAGCTCTTGGCAGTGCCCATCGGCGCATAGGGGAGACCGTGGCTTGCGGCGAGCTGCGGGGTGTAGAGATCATAGGGATAAAGCCGCAGGTTCGAGAAGGCTGCGTCATCGTAATGCGTGATGACCGGCATGCAGGTCACATCCTCGACGCTGAGCTTGCCTGTCTCGTCGAGCACCAGGTCAAACACGCCCATCTCGCCGACGACATTGAAGTTGTCCGTCTGCGCGGAGATGAAGTTGCCGAGGGAGTAGAAGACAAAGCCGCGTGTGCCGTCGCTGCGGGTGAGATATTCCATCGTCTGCGCGGTGTGCGGGTGCGAGCCGAGAATCACATCTGCGCCCCAGTCAACCATCTTCTTTGCAAGCGCCTTCACATCGTCGCGGACGGTGTGTGTGTCCTCATTGCCCCAGTGTGCGGCAACGATGACTGCATCGGCGATCTCGTGTGCTTCCTCGATCTGCTTCTTAATCAGCGCCTCCTCCGAGGTCAGCCCGACGACCACGCCTGCGTCATCGGGAATGGTATAGCCGTTCATATGCTCTGTGTAGGCAAGATATGCGATCTTCAGACCGTTCACCTCCTGCACGCGGATCTTGCTTTGATCCGCCTTGCTGCGGTAAACGCCGACGGCGAGGATCGGATACTGCTCCATCATGCTGTCCCAGTAGTCAAGCGATGCCTTGAGCCCGTCCACGCCCTTGTCGCGGACATGGTTGTTTGCGAGCGTGAACACATCAAAGCCCGCCTTGACCATTGCGGTGCCGAGCTCAGGCGGCGAATTGAAGTTGAAGTCCGCGCCGGAGACCTCATAGCCCTCGCCGCAGATCAGCGTCTCCTGATTGATGATCGCGACATCTGCCGCCTGGACGAGCGGAACAATGTTCTCATAGGTCTTGGTGAAATCATAGGAGCCCGGCACAGACGACCAGCGCTTTGCCGCATTGTAGACACCGGTCTGCACAAGATTGTCGCCGACGGCAAGCACATGCACCTTTGCCGGCTGCACAGCGGGCGGCGCGGTGGTTGCCACCGTGGTCGCCTCGGTGGTCGGCAGCGTGACAGACGCCGCCGTTGTGACTGTGCCGTCCGTGGTCTGCGCGGGGCTGTCTGCCGTGCTGTCGGCAGCGCTCTCCGCAGAAGACGAAGGCTTCCCGGGCTGTTCGATCTCTGTAAACATGCCGCAGCTCATAAGACTCAGGCTCATGCCGAGCGCCATAACCGCAGCACTGATTTTTCTCATATTCTGCATTTGCTGTCCCTCCGATTGTTTTCTCTGAATATACGGGTTCGCCGTGCAGATACTATTATAACATATCGACCGGAAAAACGCAAGCGCAAAGGCATATATTCAACACAGTAAACGGCAGTTCCGCGGCATATTCTGCCGCAAACGGGAAATACTGTATCTGAATTCACAGGAAAGGAGCCTGCCCCATGCTCTCGCCGCACATCGAAGATACCCTCTCAGAGCTCCGGCGCCGGACGCTCAGCTCCGCCGATCTGCTCGCAAACCGCGTCATGCTCGGCGGCGTCTCCTGCTGCCTGCTCGCCTGCGAGGGACTCTGTGCCGCCGATACGCTCGGCAAGCTCGTGCTGGAGCCGCTTAACAGTCTCCCGCCGCAGAAGGACGGCGCCGCGCTGCTCGCCTTCCTCCGCGATTACCGCCTGCTCTCAGCCGACCGCCCTGTCATCGAAGACAGCAGCGCCTTGCTCACGCTGCTCTACTCCGGCTTTGCAGTGCTGCTCGCAGAGGGTGCCGTCACCGCGCTCGGCTTCGGCATTCAGGGCTATGCGGCACGCGGCATCTCGGAGCCCTCCGGCGAGCTCAATATTTACGGCGCAAAGGAGGGGTTCACCGAACCCCTCCGCATCAATATGTCGATGATCCGCCGCCGCATGAAGTCGCCGCGCCTGACCTTTGAGCTGCACACCGCCGGAACGGTCACACAGACAGAGCTCTGCATCTGCTGGCTCAGTGACCGTGTCCCGCAGGAGCTGCTCGACAGAATCCGCGAAAAGCTCGACACGCTTCCGCTGGAATCGGTGTTCTCTGCGGGATATGTGCGCCCCTTTCTTGAGGAGACCGACACAAAGCTGATTCACAGCATCGGCACCACAGAGCGCCCGGATATATTCTGCGCAAAGCTGCTTGAGGGCAGGGTCGGCATCCTGATCGACGGCACGCCCTTTGCACTGACGCTCCCGCAGCTTTTCTGCGAAACCTTCCAGACGCTCGACGATTACAACTATCCGCCGGCTTACGCAACTTTGCTCCGCTGGCTGAAATACGGTGCTGGACTGATCGCCCTGCTGCTGCCTGCGCTCTATCTTGCCGCCGCGCTCTGGCATCCGGCGCTGCTCAACGAAACGCTCCTGCGTCTGCTCACGGAATCGGAGGCGAATGCGCCCTTCTCGCTGACCGCGGAGCTGCTCGGCATCCTGTTCATGTATGAGATCGTGCGGGAGGCAGGGCTGCGGCTGCCAAAGGCGGTCGGCGGTGCGGTCGGGATCATCGGCGGGCTGCTGATCGGAGATGCCGCGGTTGAGTCGGGGCTCATCAGCACACCCGTGCTCACGGTCGCGGCGCTCTCGGCAACTGCGGGATTTGTCATCCCGGAGCACCATGCCGCGCTGACGGTCGTGCGCCCGCTGATGATTCTCGCGGTGGCGGCGTTCGGCATGGCGGGCATTGCGATTCTCGGCACGATGCTGCTCTTTCACATCTGCGCGACGGAGATTTTCGGCTTTCCGGTCTCCGCACCGATTGCGCCGCTCATGCCGCACCGCCTGCACGATCTGCTTGCGCGTGTCGGATTCCGGCGGCTCTCGCAGGGAAACTTCCGCGTCGAGGAAGTGCGCCGGTAGCCGCAGCAAATCAGAGTTTACCGTGGGGAGCACTTTCGATGGTTCTATGTGGGGACTCTGTCCCCACACCCCTGCTGAGGGGATAGCGATCCCCTCAGACTCCTCTGTCTCAAAATCC
>JAEEXH010000116.1 GCA_016291435.1 Oscillospiraceae bacterium | reverse complement strand
TTCCGAGATAGTTTACCGTTGTATAGGAAGCCTGCTTATGATGCGCTTTGTTCGTTTGAATACTCTTTTCACAGCATGAAAAGCCCTGTTTTCAAGATTGATATATTCCCATATTTTGCTGTATAGAATAGAAAGCAAAACAGATACAGTCAAAACAGCAATCGAGAACAAGGGGATCATATACATTGGATGATACTCGTACGGTTTGATCAGCCGATATATAAGATCCCATACGCCAGCATGTATCAGGTAGATCAAAAAGCTGCACCTGCATATCAATTTAAACGGCGCGCGGCGGATCGGAAGACTCGCAAAGCCGCAGAAGGCACATACCGAAGCCAATACAACAGTCGGAATAAAGGTTATGTTTTTCATCATTTCTCCAATCAGTGCATATTCGTATGCCAGCCACGAATAGAACAGCAGCAACAAAACCGATGCGGAGATCATATACGCACTTTTTGCAGCATTCGGCTTGGCAGCTTTTTGAATCTGATATCCTATGAGCACATATCCCAAATATGCCGCAGTTTTTGTGACACTCCAATGAAGGTCATTATCATCATGCAGTCCGCTCGGAACGGAAACAAGGAAATAGATCCAGCTCACAACAGAGAATCTCCGCTCGCCCAATAATTCTTTTAATCGGATCAGAAATGGTATCAGGACATATATACCTACCATCATGAATAAATACCACATATGATAAAAAGGCTCTCCACTCACAAGCTTACGGAACGGATTAAGCAGAACTGCAGGAGCGCCCCTATGCTTCATCAATGTTTCAACAGCAAACACCTCGTCATAAAGTAAATACAAAATCGAGAAGATTACAGCATGCGCTCCAATTCTCTTAAATATTTTAATGTAATATTTATTCCACTCTCGATTTTCTCGGTTTCTTAAGGTGAACGCGCCAGTAAGCATCAAAAAGCCAGGCACAGCAAATCGTGTAATAGAATTCCCCATAACACTAGGCATTAGCAAAAATATATTCCGTTCATTCGTGTGCATATACCAATTATAATAGCTCGCACTTATATGAAGCACGACAACGGCGACTGTGCAACACACTCGAAACAAATCGCACCCCGCTGATCTAGGTGCCCCTGCGCTGTTCTCTTCACACATTTGATTGCTCTCCTTTACGAATCAGACCACAGTCTTATAGAACCGGATATCGAACTCGGCGCCGCCTGCCCTTGCATTCCGCACGGCAACCGTGCCGCCCTGCTCCGTGATGATCCTGTGCGCAAAGGCAAGCCCGATGCCGTAGCCGTTCTTTGCAAATTCCGAGGCGCGGTAGAAGCGCTCGAAGATATGCGGGAGATCCTCCGCAGAAATGCCGGAACCGGAATCGGTAATGACAATCTGCGTGAAGATATTATTTTCCGAAGCTGATACAGTGATTTTGCCGCCCTCCGGCGTATGCTCCATGCAGTTTTTGAGGATATTCTCCAGCGCCTCGGTGCAGTAGAGCGCATCGCCCGAAAGCTGCGGCTCGCCGTCATAATCGCAGGAGATTCCGATGCCCTTGAGCTCCATCGAAATCGAGAGGGGCTCCAGCGCATCCCGCACAAGTGCCCGGCAGGACAGCGTTTCCCGCCGGAGTTTCACGGCGCCCGCCTCCAGACGCGAGAGCGAAAGCAGCGTTTCGATGAGCCACTGCATCCGCGTGAGGAGCGTCAGGAGCTCCTGCATGGCTTCGCGCTGCTGCTCCTTTGTGCGGTCGGGGCGGCGCATCAGCGTGAGAATCAGCATCATCGAGGTGAGCGGCGTGCGGAGCTGATGGGAAATATCCTCAAGCGACTCCTTGAGAAGCTGCTTCTCCGCCGCAAGACTGGCATTCTGCTCGCGCAGGCGCACTGTCAGCTTGCGAATCTCTGTTGCAAGGATACTGAGTTCGCCCTCCTGAAAGCTGTCAAGCGCAATGCGGTCGGCGCCGTGCAGCAGGCGGTCGATCTCATCGCAGAGTGCGGAGATCTTCTGCGCATGCTTATAATAGGTCAGCAGATGCACCGCCAGCGCCGCCAGCGCGCACACACACAGGATCACTGCTGCGGGGATGCTGAAATAACAGCAGAGCACAGCGCCCGCCGCCGTCACGAGAAGATGCACCCAGACTGCCGCTGCGACACGGCTGTCGCGCAGGAAGCTCATGGCTCCACCGCCTTGTAGCCGACACCGCGCACGGTCTTCAGGATGCGCGGCTCCTGCGGGTCATCCTCGATCTTTTCGCGCAGCCGCTTGATATAGACATTCAGCGTATTGCCGGAGACAAATTCGCTCGAAGCCGCCCACATTTCGTCGATGAGCTGCTCCCGCGTCATCAGCGTTTCCTTGTTCGTGAAGAGCACGAGCAGCAGGCGGTATTCCAGTGCCGAGAGGAAGATCTCCTCCCCCGCCCGGCTCACGGTGCCGCGTGACTGGTCGAGCACGACATCGCCGCATTGCAGAAGCTGTGACTGCACACCCGTGCGGCGGATCGCGTTTTTCATGCGGGCAATGAGCTCTCTGGGGCGGAAGGGCTTGCTGATGTAGTCATCCGCGCCGAGCTCAAATCCCGCAACGGTGCATGCCTCATCCGCTGACGCTGTCAGGAAAATGACCGGCACCTGCGACTGCGCACGGATCGCCGAACAGACTGCAAAGCCGTCGCCGTCGCGCAGGGAGAGATCGAGCAGCACGCAGTCATATTTCCCGCGTGAAAATGCCGCCAGCGCATCGGTCTGCCCGAGCGCATGCACGGTCTCATAGTGTTCCGATTCGAGAAAGGTCATCAGGTTTTCGCCGAGCTGTTCATCATCCTCGACCAGCAGTACACGCAGCATGTCCGTATCCTCCGAAAATCGTATTCCTGTTTCATATATTATAGCACAATTCCGCTCATTTTGCAACAAAATCCATTTTTATGACCCGAAAGTGACTATTTAGTTATTTTGCATTCACACTTTTTTGATTCGGTTATGTTATAATAGAAACAACAAAAACAAGGAGGGCTCCGTTATGGAACTGCTGAAAATTGATCATCTCTGCAAAATTTACGGAAAGGGCGAGAACGAAGTGCGCGCACTCGACGATGTTTCCTTTACCGTACCGAAAGGACAGATGCTTGCCGTCATCGGCCCCAGCGGCTCCGGCAAATCGACGCTGCTGCATATTCTCGGCGGCGTGGACAGACCCACCTCCGGCACCGTGCTGCTCGACGGTCAGGATGTCTACAAGCAGAACAACAAGAATCTCGCGATCTTCCGCCGCCGTCAGGTCGGGCTGATCTATCAGTTCTACAACCTCATTCCCGTGCTGAACGCGGAGGAGAACATCACCCTGCCGATGATCATGGACGGCAGGAAGCCCGATCAGAAGCAGCTCGACGATCTTCTGAAGCTGCTCGAACTCAGTGACCGCAGAAAGCATCTTCCCTCGCAGCTCTCCGGCGGTCAGCAGCAGCGCGTCTCGATCGGCAGAGCGCTCTTTACCTCCCCGGGCGTCATCCTCGCGGATGAGCCGACCGGCAACCTCGACAGCAAGAACAGCGCCGAGATCATCGCGCTGCTCCGCAAATCAAACCGCGAATTCAACCAGACCATGATCATCATTACGCATGACGAAAACATCGCGCTCCAGTGTGACAGAATCATCAGCTTCTCTGACGGCAAGATTGTCAGCGACACCATGAACACACCGGCAGCGGCAGAGGAAGCATAAGGAGGGCAACATGCAGTTTGAATCTTTGCTTGCCCGCCGCTATATCAAAACGCAGAAGCGGCACTCGCTGCTGACGGTTTGCAGCATCATCGCAGCCCTTGCCATGATGACGGTGCTCATGACCTGCTTCACCACACTCACGAGCTGCATGGCTTCGAGAGAGCGCGATGTGCGCCCCTATCACATCCAGATGATTGATGTGCCGGATGCCGCCGTTGACAAGCTGAAAAGCTATTCGCATGTCAAGGAAGTCAAGGTCATTGCCGACTATGAGATTGAGGATGAAAACGGAAGCAAGACCCCGGTGCACACCGTCAATGTCACGCTGGAAAAGGGCATCGGCGACATCGCATCCTATTATAATAAGATGTGCGAAGCGATCGGCCACGATGACTTCTATGGCTATGGCCGTGTAAATATCAACCGCACTCTGATGGACTATGACCGCATCGACGAGGATGCCGATTTTCACGCGGTCATCTCCTACGCGGGCTACGCGATCTATCTCATCATTCTTGCGCTGATCCTGCGTCTGGTCATCGACACGGCGTTTGAGGTCTCCTCGAAGGAGCGCGAGCGGCAGTTCGGCGTTTTGCAGTCTGTCGGCGCGACCCCGAACCAGATCCGCGGCATCATCGTCCGCGAGGGTCTGCTGCTTTCCGTGATCGGCGTGCCGGTCGGCATCGGGCTCGGGCTTCTGCTCGGCTACGGGCTCTTCCGCGTGATCCTTTACAGCGGCATCATCGACGCATTCTTCACCAGCGAGGAAAAGGCACTCTCGCTCCTGCACTATGAGATCCAGCCTGTCCCGCTGATCATCTGTGCCGCGGTCGGCTTTATCTGGGTGTTCCTCTCGGCGCTCGGCACCGGCACACGCGTCATCCGCATGACGCCCATTCAGGCGATCAGCAACCGCAGCAACACAATCAAGAAGGTCAAGAAGCACTCGGTCTTCGGGCTGCTCTTCGGCTGGGAGGGCAAGCTCGCTTCCCGCAATGCAAGACGCCAGCCGAAGCGCTTTATTGTCACTGTGCTCTCCCTGACGCTTTCCATCGCAATGTTCGGCATGTTCTCCGTGCTGGTCGATAATTTCACGAAAGCGCTGGAATCGACGATCGTGGTATTTGATTACATCGGACCGATGAACTATGATTTCTCGTTCGCCCGCATGGAATATGTCGGGGAGCCGTTCGGCTATCAGGAGGGCTACAGGCTGCTCGAAGAAAGCCCCGTCCTGACTGACACCGATTTCTATTTCCGTACCAGTTCCAAAACCGTGAATGACGAAGGGGTACAGATTCTCTATGTCAACGAGCACGCCTGGAACAGACTTTTCTCCGCAGATGACCTTGAGGCGCCGATGACCTATGCGGAATTTGAAAAAGCAGGCGGCTATGTTGCGATCAACGGCAGCGAGAATGCACTCTCCGCAGACAAACAGAGCGCGCAGCTCCGCACCCGGTGCCTGACGGCGATCCCGGAAGAGGAGCTTGCCAAATACACCGAGGACGAATTGCAGGAAATGGTTGAAAATGATACGATCACCCGCACGGGGGGCTACAAGCGGACAGACAGCGTCGGCTCCTTTGACCTTTCGGATGATGAAACAGGAAATGAAGACATCTTCGCAAAGGTCTACTGCAACTATACGGAGACCGACCGCACTGTGAAGATTCTCTCCTGCCTGAAGTCCGACAATATCCTCACCAACAATATGGCGCTCAACCTGGTCGCGCCGGTCTCAAAATATGAAAACGAGGATCAGGCGTGGTTCGGCGATATGGGCAAAACCGTCATGATGTCCACCCGCCTTGTCTCCGATGACGACTATCAGGCAGCGGTTCAGTTCTTCAAGACAAACAGCAGGGAATTCACGAACTATGAGGACCATTTCTCCATGATGCGCCAGATCCGCTCCGTGCTCGGTGCAATCAAGATCGGCGGCACATTCTTCATCATCATGTTTGCGGTCATCGCGATCATCAACATGGTCAACATCGTTTCGACCGGCATCCTGAACCGTAAAAGCGAGCTGGCATCCATGCAGTGCGTCGGCATGACGGACGGACAGCTTTACGGCATGACCATCATCGAATGCGCACAGTTTGTCATCATCGCGTGCGTCGCGGCGATCGTGCTCTGCGCGCTGGCAACATGGGGTACACATGTCTTCCTCCATGATGTCCTGACACTGGAGGCGGAGGAAGTTGTCCGCGGCAATGTCGGCATCTTCTCATCCGTCCCGCGCATTCTCCTCGCAACGGGTGCAGCGTTCGTCGCAGCGCTGGCGGCATCGGTCTTCCCGCTCCGCAGAATGCAGCGTGAGACTCTGGTTGACCGCATCCGCACGGTGGAGTAAGAGGTATATGCAAAGAGAGCTTCCGACAATCGGGAGCTCTCTTGCTGTTTTCGCCGCCGCAAAAATATTTTTTACAAAACCGCTTGCATTTTTATGAAAGATTCTGTATAATAGAATCAGCACCTTCCCCATATTTTCATAACGAAAGGATGATACATATGCAATATCAGATCATCGGACAGACGGTGCCTGCCGTCGAATGTACGCTCATGCGCGGCGAAAGCATGTTCACGCAGTCGGGCGGCATGATCTGGGAGACCGAAGGCATCTCGATGAAGACCAACGCACGCGGCGGCATCGCAAAGAGCCTCGGGCGGCTTCTCTCAGGTGAATCTATCTTCATGGCAAACTACACCGCAGAGCAGGACAATGTGCGCATTGCGTTCGGCTCGACGGTGCCGGGCTCCATTGTCCCGGTCGATGTCGGCACGACCCCGCTGATCGTGCAGAAGGGCGCATTCCTCTGCGCAGAGCAGTCGGTGCAGCTGGATATTACCCTGACGAAAAAGCTCAGCGCCGGCTTCTTCGGCGGCGAGGGCTTTGTCCTGCAAAAGCTCTCCGGCACAGGCATGGCGTTCCTTGAGGTGGACGGCGATATTGTGCAGTATGATCTCCGCGCAGGCGAGGTGCTGAAGGTCGATACCGGCAATGTGGTCGCCTTTGATCCGAATGTGCAGTATGAGATCGAGACGGTCAAGGGGCTCGGCAATATCCTGCTCGGCGGCGAAGGGCTGTTCCTCACAAGGCTGACAGGACCCGGCCGCGTCATTCTCCAGACGCAGAACTTCAATGATTTCGCAGGCAGAATCATCGCCCGCATTCCGAAGTCGAACTGAATATGGACATAAACCAGCCCCCGGTGCTTCGTGTACCGGGGGCTGTCAGTCTGTCGATAAAGTCCAGAGATCGCGAATCGCAGGGCGATTCGCCTAGGGGAGCCCTCTATCGCAGGGCTCCCCTCTCTCAAAAACCATCCACTGGATGCTTTTTGAGATTCACCCTTGCGGAGCTCCTAAAGTCAGGGGATTTCGCCCTCTGCGGAGGGCGACCAGAGGCTGCTCGCCTCTGGACTCTCGCAAGCCTTTGAAAAGGCTTGAC